>JBDSGC010000327.1:0-6297 GCA_039919215.1 Thermoanaerobaculia bacterium
TGGTCAGGACCAGAGAGTGTCGCGACGACGCCTGGGCCGAGTCTGCGTCGGCTGCTGCCTGTTGCAGGCAGACGCCCAGGAAGTCGTAGGAGAGGTAGAGGATCTGCGCCGGAATCTTGAACTTCAAGCTGATCTCGGTGTCCGGGATCATGCCCACGATGTTGCTGATCATCACGTGGTAGCGGTCGTAGTTGGCTGCCGCTGCACCCTCGCCAACGTTCCCGAACGGAGTGTGAAAGCCGGCAGGAGGACAGGGAATCTGCGGCAGGGTGAAGCCGGAAACGGCGGACCACCAGCCGGAGGAGAGTCCGATCAGCGTTTTCATCGAATTGAGCCCGTGCTCGACACCGGACAGAGCGAGGTCTCGAACGGTGACCCCGTTGCGAATCCTGATGTCGAGCAGCAGATTCATGGCGGTCTGGATGGCAGTCCAGGCCAGGTCGGGGATGGTCTTCAGAAAATTGGAGATCGTCGCCGTGGTGTTGGCGATCGCAGAGACCAGCGAGTTGACGGTGGAGGTCACCGCGCTGATCGCCGTGTTCAACGCGCTGGACAGGGTGCTGATGGTGGTGTTGAGCGCGCTCTGCACGCTGGAGACGATCGTGTTGATGGTCGCGGTGACGCCGTTCTCGATCGCGGTGAGGGCGTCCTTGATCGGGTTGCAGATGAAGTCGAGGTTGATGTTCGGGAGGGGGTCCGGCAGGCTGACCTGACAGCTGAAGCTGTACGAGTTCACTGCGATCACCGACAGCCGGTCTTTCCGTGAGGCCAGCTTCGGCAGGCTGTCGAGAGACATGCGCATGACCGCCAGGCGGTCGAGGGGAATGCCGGCCAGTTGCTGACGCGCCGCGGCGATCAGCGCGCCGTCGGTTCCTGGTGACGATGCGGCAGCCTCGATCTCCGAGAGCGTTTGCCTGCGGAACTCCTCGAGAGAGGCCACCGTCCTCTGATCCACCGACGGTCCCTTGAGCGCCGCCAGTTTCGCTGGCAGTTCAGGCGACGCGAGCGTTTTGTAGAAGACCGGCAATGCGGTCTGCCAGTTGCCCAGGTTGGACATGCCGTCTTTGAGGACGACCAGATGCGCGGAGCTGAGACCGGAAAGCCTGGTCCCGACACCGCGTCCTTCACCGGGCTTGCCCTCTTCCTTTTCCAGCGACTGGAACGTCGAGGTCAGGTCGCTGCGGAACGTCTCCAGGTCTTTCTGTTCTTTCGAGCTGAGATTGGCCACCCGCTCGAGGAACCTCACGTTGGCCTCGAGGGCCTCCATCATTGGCGGCGGCACGTTGTGGCGCACCATGAACAGCGTATCCGGCGAGGCAGCGTCGAGCTGCTTCATCTGGACGCGGAACTCGTCGACGTTCAGTGTCTTTCTGGTCTCCGCGGGCAGTTTGTCGATGCGCGCCAACAGTCCGGTCAGACTGGATCGAAAACTTCCGAGCTCCGCCACATCCTTCTCGGTCAGGGCGCCGTGTTGTGCCAGCGCGGCCGCTCCACGCTGGAGTGCCGGCGGAATCGATTTGAGGGCAGCGGCGCTGGTGGTATCCCACGCGCCCGCCTCGTTGGCCTGTCGATGAAGTACCGCCGCTTGCAGGGGAGTCAGCTCGGTGAATGCTGCCTGCAGAGAAGTGACGGTGGCCCGATCGATGCCGAGCTCTTTCAGCTTCTGGTCGGGGAGAAGGCTGAGCACCGAAGCCAGCGTGCGCACGTCCTGGCGCATCTCCTGACCCCGCGGCGCGAGCGCGGCGAAATCGGTTCCGGCGCGCTGGATCTGGCCGAGCACCTCGGGCGGAAATGCTTTGGCGAACAGCTCCGGCGCCACCTTCCAGTCTGGCGTCTCTGCCATCAGTTTCCGATAGCCGGCGAGCTCCTGATCGCTCATGGCTGCAATGCGCTGTTGTACCGCCGCCATCGTGTCGGGCGATTTGGCCAGACCACCGAGGACGGTGGGGGAGTTCTCCGCGATGTGCGCGAAGTAGCTCGAGAGCTCCTGTCGGACGTGCGCGTTGTCCAGCGGCCTGGGCACCGCGGATGCGTGTGCGGACACGACGGGCGCAAGGAGAAGAGTCGTCAGCAGGGAGATGCGGATTGACCAGGTCATGAAGGTTCCTTTCACCGTGGATCGCGTGGGTGTTTCTGATGGGCCGGTCTCAATCATTTCGTGGCCTCCCGATAGGACTTGATGAATTCACGGAATGCGCTCTTGTATTTGCCGCCGTTCATCAGCAGCACGGCGCCGTCAAAGTACTTCTGGGCCAGGCCGACCCCTTCCTGCGCCAGGATCATCGACTTGATGGTGTCCTCCACGATGGTGCTGACCAGACGCAGGTGGCCGGCGGGTTCCAGCAGCTGGAAGCTGGCCACTTCGTCGCCGGTGCCAGCCTGCAGCACCCGTTCGATGGTCACGCGGAGATCGAGCTCCTTGAATGACTTGATGTCGCTCTGGGTGGCGTCGTTTTCCCGCTGCACCAGACTCTGGAGCTCGGTGCTGTCTGTTTTGATCAGGTTCTGCACGGTCGTGCTCTCGGTGTTGACGACCGTCTGCGTCGCCTGGCTCTGGCTGATCACGAGCGTCCGGGCATTGTTGTTCTCGGTCGTCAATAGATTGAGTAGACCGCTGGACTGGTTGCTGGCGGCGGTGCTGAGTCCGGCGATCTGGCTGGTGACGAACGTCCGCATGGTTCCGAAGTTTGCGAGAACCAGGGTGTGCCTCGTCGTGAGCTCGGCGGCGTCGGCGTCCGAGGCTGCCTGCGTGAGGCAGGTTCCCAGGAAGTCGAACAGCATGAAGGTCACCTGGGCGGGTACCTTGATGGCCAGACTGACTTCCGTGTCGGGGATCATTCCGACGATGCCGTCGATCATCAGGCGGTAGCGGGCGTAATTGTTGGCTGTGGCCCCCTCCCCGACGTCACCAAAGGGAGTGTGGAACCCCGCCGGCGGACAGGGAATCGCGGGCAGAGTGAAGCTCGAGATGGCCGTCCACCAGTCTCCGGCAAGGCCCATGAGCGTCTTCATCGAGTTGAGAGCGACCTCCGGACCCTGGGCCACGAGGCTTCGGAGAGTCACGCCGTTCTTGATCGGGATGTCCAGGAGCAGATCGAGCGCGAGCTTGATGGCGGACCAGGCCAGATCGGGAATGGTCTTGGCGAAGGCGAAGATGTCGTCCACCGTTTTGGTGATGGCGCTGACGGAGGTATCCACCACGTTCTGAACCGAGGCAACCGAGGCGTTGATGGAGTTCCTCACGCCGTCGATCGAAGTCTGGATTCCAGCCCGCATCGTTTCGACGGCAGCATTGCCGCTCGTGGTGATGCCGGCCTCCACGTTTCGGAGAGCTGTCTTGATCGGGTTGCAGATGAAGTCGAAATCGGCGGTGACCACAACCGCCGGGGTGCACACCCTGGGAACGCAGACTTCCGCGCATCCGACCAGAGGAATGCATACCTCAGCGCAACCGCCCACGCAGATTTCGGGGAAGGCCTCCACACTCACCGAGCAACCGAAGTCGAGCGCGCTCATGGCCACGATGGACAGCCGGTCTGCCACGGATGCAGAGGCTGGGAGACGTTCGCTGGCCATGCGGATGAGTTCGAGGCGATCGAGAGGGACGGTCTCCACGGTCTTGCGTGCGCTGGCCAGGAATTCGGGGTGGAGACCAGAGGCGGGTTCCACCGCATCGATGTAGGCCAGCGCCTGCTGGCGGAACGAGTTGAGTGCCAGGACGGCCACCGGGTCCGGCGTCAATCCCTGAATGGCACGAAGGCGGGCTGCGGTCTCCGGGGCGGCCAGTGTCTGATAGACGGCAGGCAGGCCTGCCTGCCATCCGCCGAGGGACTCCATCCGCTTCTGGAGGATGAAGAGATGCTCCGGCCCCAGCTTCGCCATCATCTCATCGGAGCCCTGCCACTCTCCCTGTCCTTCGGCTTTGACCTGCCGGAAGGCCTGGGTGAGGTTGCCGCGGAACCGTTCGAGGTCCGCGCTCTCCTCTTTGCTGAACGTCGAGACCCGCTCGAGAAACGCCACGTTCCGGCGCAACGCGGGCAACATCTCCTGCGGCATGGTGTGACGCATCATGAACAGGACATCGGGAGATGCCTGGTTGAGCTGTTCGAGTTGCGCGGCGAATGTGCTCGAGTCCAGCTGCTTGAATTTCTTTCGGGCTTCCGGTGGCAATTTGTCCAGCCGGTTGAGAAGTCCCAGCAGCTCGGCGCGGAACACGTTGAGCTCCTGGACATCTCTCTCCGTCAGCGGGCCATGATCGGCCAGCGCTGCGGCGCCGCGTTCCAGCGCAGGGGGGATGGATTGAAGGGCGGCGGCGCTTTTCTCGCGCCACGGGCTGCTCTCGTCGACTCGTTTCTGCAGGATGGCCAGTTGCAGCGGCGTCATTCCGGCGAACGTGGCGTCCAGGGACTCGATCATCTTCCGATCGATGCCCAGCTCTTTGACCTTGCCCTCGGGAAGCATCCTGAGGACGCTGATCAGTGAGCGCACATCGTCGCGCATGATCTTGCCCTTCGGCACCTGCGCGGCGTAATCCGCGCCCACGGCACGAACCTGATTCAAAACCTCGGGCGGAAAGGCGCCGGCGAAAGCCTCAGGCGCCACCTTCCAGTCCGGCGTTTCGGCCATCAGCTTCTGGAACCGGGTGAGCTCCGCATCGTCCATCCGGGCGATGCGTGCCTGGATCGCCGCCATGGCGTCGGGGGACTTTGCCAGCCCTCCGAGGACGGTCGGCGAGTTCCGTTGAATGTCTTTGAAGTAGTTCGAGAGCTGCGACCGGACGCGCTCCCGAACGTCAGGTGTCTGACTCACGCCTGCCGGCGCTACGTTTCCCACCGCGGATTCCGAGATGAACGTTCCGAAACAAACCAGAGTGAGACTGACGACACGGACCAGAGATCTCATCGACTGCACCTCTCAGCAAACTAAAAATTGCGCACTTTTGCGAACGAAGGATGAAGACAGCACGACGTGACACACGTAGGTGGTTCCAGGGCGATTTCACCGGGAGTGAACCGTCTTGCGCTCAATTGTGGGGATGCGGACCGAGGAGAATCATGGACTCTGCTGGCGGCGAAGTCTTACCGAAGTTCTACCGTTTGGTTACCCGGATGATGGTCTAGACTGATGTCTCGCCATGATCACGATTTTCGAGGGCTTTCGGTTCGACACCGAGGCGCGCCACCTCGCTCGTGGAAACGAGTCGGTGCCCTTGACGCCGCTCGCGTACCGGTTGCTGCAGATCCTCCTGGAACGAAGGCCTGACGCCCTCAGCAAAGAGGAGCTCCACGAGCGGCTCTGGCCCGGAACCTACGTGAGCGACGCGAATCTGGCGAACCTGATCTCCGACCTCCGGCGAGCCTTCGGCGATGACGGCCGCACCATCGTCAGAACGATTCACCGCTTCGGGTACGCCTTCGGCGCGGAGGCAACCGATGTCGCGCGTACACCGCACCTGGAGATCGCCCGAAAGCGATCGCAGTGATCACCGCTGCGACGTCCTGATCACGCCGCTGCCGCGCTCCCGCGTTTCCAGAGTTGATCCGGAGAGGCGCTGGCGTTCGCCCGAAAGCGATTGCTCATCGTCCCTGCTCGAAGTTGGAGTTCGGCAAAGCCGGCGACGTGGCAAGCATCGCGCATCACCCAGAGCACATCCACGAAGCGAGACACTCTGGGAGAAATCGCCATGGCAAAGTCGAAGACGTTGAAGTCGAAGAAGGCCGCAGCCCCGCGGACTTCTGCACCGCTTACACCCACGTCAGCAAGCGCGTCAAAATCGGTTCCTGCCAAAACCGCGCGGCTCGGGAAAAACTCGAACGCCAAGCTTCGGGCGCTCGAGCCGGAGATGGAAAACTCCGATCAGCAATTTCTGACATCCAATCAGGGCCTGCGAATCGAGGACAACCAGAATTCGCTGCGCGCCGGAGATCGCGGGCCGTCGCTGCTGGAGGATTTTCACCTTCGCGAGAAGATCACCCACTTCGATCACGAGCGCATCCCCGAGCGCATCGTGCACGCCCGCGGATCGGGCGCCCATGGCGTGTTTCAGGTCTATGACGCCTCGCTGAAGAAGTACACCAAAGCCGGCTTTCTCACCGATCCTTCGCGGGAGACGCCGGTCTTCGTTCGCTTCTCCACGGTGGCCGGCTCGCGCGGATCTTCCGATCTCGCACGCGACGTCCGCGGGTTCGCCACGAAGTTCTACACCGAGGAAGGGAACTTCGACCTGGTCGGCAACAACATGCCGGTCTTCTTCATCCAGGACGCCATGAAGTTCCCCGACCTCATCCACGCCGTGAA
>JBDSGC010000328.1:0-4702 GCA_039919215.1 Thermoanaerobaculia bacterium
CCGGCGGTCGCTGACATCGGCGAGCGCGTAGAGCACGCCGACAGAATTTCCCGCGGCATCGCACAACCCGCTGGCGGAAAGGGAGAGCTCGAGCTCGGAACCGTCGCGCCGCTTCCATTGCACGATCCGGTTGCGCGTCATGGAGCGGCGGCAGAAGCTGTCCGTGTCGGTGACCGGCAGGACCGGGACGCCGAGAAGGGCGCACAGATCAACGCCGCGCATGGCAGCGACCGGCCAGCCGAGCAGGCTCGCCGCGACTTCGTTGGCCACCCGCACGGAACCGGCCATGTCCACCACGATGACCCCGCCGGGCATCGTCTGCAGCAACCGCTCCGCAACGAAAGCGGGACTGAGATCGGTGAGCCGGAATCGCACGATGGAGCGGACGGAGAGTGCGATGAAACCCAGAATGGCCACGGAGCCGAGCGGGTAGAGAGGCACCCCGAAAGAAGGGATGAAGTCGACGCAGCCGAAGTAACCGAGGGCCAGCGCAAAAAGAAACGCGCGGTTGCGCAGACGCTCCTGCTGCGAGTTCGCTGGTGACGTCGCCAGGAGTACCAGGGACGAAAGCAGAACGGCCCCGAAAAACACCAGGAACACGATGCTGGACGGAGTCAGCAACGGGTAGAAGCCCCACGGGTAGTGCCAGGTGCCGGCGAGCATCCGATGGGAGCTGGTGAACCCGAAGGCGAACAGGGTGCTCAGCGTCCACACTCCGACGAGAGCCAGCTTCCGGATGCCCGCCATTCCCAGCAACGCGAACGTGAACTGCAGCACCGCTGCCGGAATCAACGCCACGCCGACATAGGCGATGCGTGCAAACAGGAAGGCGTTGACTGGGTTGGTGACCGCCAGCATCACGGAGATCGAGGCCAGCCACAGTGACACCGCCAGCGTGAGAGAGAAAAACGAGAGGGTGACGGTCCCGGCGCGCTCGCGGGCAACCACCACCACTCCGAGGATGAAAATCGCCGCGGCGGCGACCATCGCCGGGAGGGCGGCGGGGGCGGCAACCAACTGCAAAGTGGGGTGCACGACTGGGTTCCCAATCCAAATTTCGTACCGTTATGGGCGGTCGGTGTGACGGAGATCACGGAGGAGCAGAAGGCGGAAACCAGAAAGCAGAACCAGAAAGCGAACGTCCACGGCCGTCTTCCTGAGCCGCGCAGACGGCGAAGGATCTGCAACATCGCAACTGTCGCGGGCAGATCCGCGTGATTGCAGATCCTTCACTTCCCGCCCGCCGCCCACGCCGTTCAGGATGACGAAAATCGGAAGGTCTTTCTGGTTTCTCCCTTCTGCCCTGCCTTTCCTTGGCGAGCTGCGTGCCCTTTTTTGGTCAGCGAATAGGCGAGAAAAATCATGGACTTTTCTCACGGACCGTTGTCAGACAAAAAGCCCGAGTCAAGGCCGTTGCGCAGCGATGCCGGCGCTACGAAAGGTCGGATCTCTTCGCGTTACTTCTTTCCGCGTTTCGGTCCGCCGGGGCCGCGACTGGGGCCGCCCGGTCCTCGTCGTGGCGGACCGCCGGTCGATTTCGTGAACGGACGTTTTCCGTACGCGGGACGTGCTCCTGCGGACGCGTCGCGGCGAGGGGGACGATCGTCATCGCGAGGGCGCGAGGGGCGAGGCCCGGCCGGTCGGAACTCCCGCTTCGGGCCACCCGGTCCCGGCCGGGCGCCGCCACGATCTCCGTACGGAGCGCGTGCCGGACGCCGATCGTCATCGCCAGGCGGTCGATTGCTGCTGAACTTGCGGGGAGGTGCGCCAGCTCCGGGCCGGAACTCCCGCTTCGGACCACCGGGTCCGGGACGCGCGCCTCCGCGATCACCATACGGAGCGCGTGCCGGCCGCCGATCGTCATCGCGAGGCGGTCGATCGCTGCTGAACTTCCGGGGAGGCGCACCGGCTCCGGGCCGGAACTCGCGCTTCGGCCCGCCTGGTCCGGGACGCGGACCTCCGCGAGCCGCGTAGGGAGGGCGTGGCGGACGCCGATCCTCATCGCGCGAAGGGCGATCCTCGCGGAAGTCGCGCTTCGGACCACGCGTCTCTCCACCAACAGGTTTGCGATCCCCATACGGCGGGCGCGCCGGACGGGCATCGATCGTGGCCCGGGGCGGACGGCGATCTTCCGGATTCGGTTTCGGCCGCAGGCGATCGTCATCGGCATCGGCGATGCGCAGGTTGACCGGGCGACCGCGGAACTTTGCGCGACCCACTTTATCCAGGACGAGGTCGACGCTGCCGGCAGGGATGCTGACGAAGGTGACGTCGTCGCGAATGTCGATCGGCCCGATGTCGCGGCCGGAGATCCCGGCCTCGTTGGCGATGGACCCCACCACGTCCGCGGGACGGATGCCGTCGCGTCGTCCCACTTCCATGCGCAGTCGCACCGGGGCATCGGGATCGAAATCGGCGTCCGGCACGGGAGCCTTCGCGCGCACCTTCTTTTTCTTCGGCGCAGAGTCGGGTTCGGAGGGTCCTGCATCGTCCGCTGCAGGAACGGCGGAACCGGCCAGCGGATCGTTTTCGCCGATCGGCGCCGTGTCGTTCTCCACGTCCTGAAGGGGATCCTCGGGCCGGACTTCGAGGGCTGGACTCTCCTGGGCGATGGGGATCTCGACCGATGACGGGATCCTTTCGCGCGATGGTTCGTCGCTGGCCTGGGGGGGGCGCTTTTCCGCCGGCTTTGCAACGCTTTTCGCAGGAGGCTTGGCAGCACTCCGAGGGGGAGCCGCGCTGGCCGCCGGCTTCGCTTCGCTCCTGCTCCGCGTTGCCGGCGCGCTGGGGAGGGTATCCACCAATCCTCGGGCGCCATTGGCCAGCTTCGCCGCGGCGGCCGCTACCTCGGCCAACTCGAACGTACCCTCCGCCACCAGCTCTTCGACCACCTGCAGGTAGAGATCGAGACCACCTTCCTGCAGGCTGTCCCGCAGACTGTCCTTGAATACATCAACACGTTTCGCCGCGACGTCGGCACGGGTGGGCATCTTCATCGGCTTGATGGCCATGCCGGTGAAGCGCTCGATCTCCCGCATCATCCGTCGCTCTCGTGGCGTCACGAACAGGGTTGCCACGCCCTTCCGGCCAGCGCGGCCGGTCCTTCCGATGCGGTGAACGTAGGCCTCCACATCGTTGGGAACGTCGTAGTTGATGACGTGCTCGATCTGCTCGACGTCCAGGCCGCGCGCGGCGACGTCTGTGGCCACGACCACTTCCACCTGGCCTGCGCGCAGACGGCGGATGACGCTCTCGCGCTGCGACTGGTTCATGTCGCCGTGCATCGGCTCTGCAGCGAATCCGCGTCCCTGGAGTTTCTCCGCAAGCTCCGCGGCGCCGTTCTTGGTGCGGCGGAAGATGAGGGTGGCCTCGCTCTCTTCGAGCTCCAGGATCTGGGTGAGCACCTCGAGCTTCTGGCTTTCGTTGATGTTCAGGAATCGCTGGGCGATGGCGGTCGCCGCGACGGAGGTTTTGTGCTCGAGCTCGATGCGCTGGGGATTTCTCAGGTGACGCTTGGCGATGCGCAGGACGCCGTCCGGCATCGTCGCCGAGAAGAGTGCGGTCTGACGATCGGCCGGGGCGTCGCCGAGGATGCGCTCCACGTCCTCGATGAACCCCATCTTGAGCATCTCGTCCGCTTCGTCCAGCACCACCATGCGCAACTTGTCGAGTCGGAGGGCCTTGCGATCGAGCATGTCGATGAGCCGCCCCGGGGTCCCGACCACGATGTGCACGCCGCGCTCGAGCCGCTTCAGCTGGTGGAAGATCGGGGCGCCGCCGTAGACGGGAAGGACCACAAGGGGACCGAGTCCGTGCGCGTAGGAATGGATGGCTTCGGCGACCTGCATGGCCAGCTCACGCGTGGGAGCCATCACCAGCCCCTGCGTCTCGCTCTTGTTCACGTCGATCCGGGAGAGCATGGGCAGGGCGAAGGCGGCAGTCTTGCCGGTCCCGGTCTGGGCCTGACCGATGACATCGCGCCCTGCCAGGAGCACCGGAATGGTGCGTTCCTGAATCGGCGTGGGAGCCTCGTAGCCGAGGTCGGTGATGGTCTTCAGAAGCTCGGGACCGAGTCCAAGCGAGGCGAATGTCGATGGTTCACTCATGGTCGGGGCATCATGTCACGCCGGCGCTGAGGGGTGGAAAGCAGAGCGGAACTGGAAGCGGAAACCAGAAACCAGAAGGTCATCCTCTCGGCTGCATGAGCCATCCCGCCATCCGAAGCAAGGAACAGCGCGCTGTGCTGCGCCTGAGGGAAAGAAACGGGCGCGGAGCAAAGCGCCGGAGGCGCGATTGACCCTAGCCCAGGACTTCAGTCCTGGGACTTGAGGGGCTTGTCCAGACGAGTCCCGGAGGGACGACTGACGACGCTTCGTTGCGACATTTTCAATCGTCCCTACGGGACTCACTTTTCAGGGGCATCAAGTCCCAGGACTGAAGTCCTGGGCTAAGTTCAATCGTCCCTACGGGACTCGCAAATCCCATAAAAACTGGGAGTTTTTTTAAAGCTGGTTGAGCGGCGCGATGCGCCGATGATGGCGTGGTGTACGTGCGCTCCGTGATGTTGAGCGAAGCGAACGTAGCGCCGGCATCCTTGCCGGCCGTGGCGTCGGCTTCCAGGCGGCGCTACTGGGCGAGCTCCCGCGGGCAGGATGCCCGCGGCACGGCCGGCAGGATGCCGGCGCTACGAAAGGCGTGCTTG
>JBDSGC010000329.1:0-2532 GCA_039919215.1 Thermoanaerobaculia bacterium
TGCAGCGCCTCAGCCACCGCGATGCGCACTTCCGCCTTCGGATCGCCCAGCAGGCGGCCCAGAGCGGGAAGCGCGCGCATGTCCCCGATCTTGCCCAGCGCCTCCACCGCCGACCACTTGGCCTCGGGATCAGCCAGCGCCTCAACCAACGCGTCCACCGCACGCGGATCCTTCAGATTGCCGAGCGTGTCTGCAGCGGCAAGACGGATCCACCAGTCGTCATCTTTGAGCAAAGGGATCGTGGCCGGGACGATTCGCGGATCGTCGAACGCTCCGGCGACGGCCACCGCAGCCGAGCGGATTTCAGGATCGGCGTCCGCCAGCAACGCAATCACCGGTTCGATCAGAGCGGCGCCGAAAACTCGGAGGGACTCCAGCGCTCGCTCACGCACGAAGCCGGCCAGCGTTTTGGAAAACTCGAGGTAGCGCCGGATGACCGGATCAGGGTCGCCGAGCCCCATCAGGATCTTCACTACCGTGGTGCGGATTCCCGCGTCGCCCGAGGCGATCAGTGGAAGGAGTTGATCCACGATCTGCGGACCGGCCTGCGCTCCCAGCCGCGTCAGCCCGGCAATGATGGCCTGCTGCAGCGCATACGAGGCGGTAGGGAGCTGGGCGACGAGAATTCCGGCAGAGGAGGGCGTGACGTTCGCGGCCAGCACCTCCAGCGCCTTCTCCCGGATGAGAGCATCTTCATCTTTTGCCAGTTTCTGCCAACGGGCGATGGCCTTGTCGTCGATGGGCAGCGGAACCAGTTTCGCGATGTAGGCCAGTCGCTCTTCTGCCATGCCGGCGTCGGCCAGCTCCCAGAGGATCGGCTCCATCTGCTTGCTCGCCGGCGCTTCCAGAAGGATCTTGCGGGCGATGCCCTGCATCTCCTTGATCGCCGGCGTGGACTTCTCCTCGAACTTCAGGACGGTGTCGGCCAGCCGGCGCTCCAGACCGGGCAGATTGAGGGCGAAGAGAAAAGGTACCGCGCCCCGCATGGCTACGTCGGGCTTCCCTCTCGCTTCGCCCAGAAACAGATCGACGGTCTCCGGGTCGCGCAGACGCTGCACCAGTTTGGCTCCCGCGTCGCGCACCGGACGGTCGGGACGAAACAGCATCCACATGATGTCCCGCGTTTTCAGTCCTTCCGCGGTGCTCAGCTGCGTGAGCATCGCGTCTCGTTCTTCCACTGAGCCGAAGCCGCGGTCCGCCGCCTTTTTCAAAGCTTCGCGGAGATCCGATCCGAACATTGCCATGAAGGGACGGAGTATACGGTCTCTCTCCTGATCAAGACCATGGTGTCCATCCGTGAGCCAGCCCGTTTGGCCTACACTTTCGCGGTGGAGACTTCGGTTCAGGCACCGCTGACACGGATCGGATTCCGTCGCGACGTGCGACTGTTTCTCACCGGCCTGGTCGGCTTTCTGGTGGTCCTCATCTTCACTCTGCTGCTCCTGCTGCGGGCCAATCTGTCAAGCAGGGAGGAGTCCCTCCATCGCTCCCAGCAGATGATTGCGGACGTGGCCGCAGAGAGCGTCAACCGCACCTCCGCCGGCCTCTCCGACCAGGGAGCGCAGCTACTCTTTCTGCGGGGACGGTTTGGAATCGCCGGCCTGGAAATCGTCCGCCGCGATGGAGGCCGGGTGGTCTCCGGAGCGCGGAGCGGCCAGTTTGACGAGGTGACCCGGCTGGTCGGGCCGGGCACGCTGCTGCTGCGCTTCGACTCCAGCCAGCGCCGCGAGGCTCACCGCGACTTTCTACTCACCGCCGCCATCTGCATCGCTGCCGCCAGCCTCGGAGCGAGCCTGCTCCTCTTCTATCTACCGCGCATCACCCGTCCCATCGAAGCCATGCTCGATCATGCCCGCGAGCTCGGCGCCCCGGGCGATCAGGAGGAGACGGCCTATCTCATCGATACCTTCCGCAACTCGATTGCCACCCTGAAAACGCAGGAGGCCGAGCTCAAGCAACTCCACGATCGCGAGAAGACCCGCGCGGATGATCTCGAGCGGGTTACCGCTGCGCTCACCAGGAGCCTGACCTCCGGACTGATCGCTGTCGATGCCGAGGGGCTCATTCTGGAGATGAATTCTGCGGGACGGGACATCCTTCGCATCGATCCGGCGGCTCTGGTGAACGGAGGGAGGCTCGAGACCGTCGTCCCCCTGACGCGTTTCCGAGGGGCGCTTCAGGATTCTTTCCTCGAACAGAGCGCGGTCAGTCGCATCGAGATCGAGGACGTGCATCCCGACGGCGACGCGGTCAGCATCGGCCTGACCACAGTCCCGCTGCGCAACGAGTTTGAGACATTCCTCGGCTTTCTCGCGCTGTTCACCGACCTCACACCCATTCGCAATCTGGAAAACCGCGTTCAGGACATGACCACCCTGGCCCAGCTCGGCGAGATCTCGGCGGGAATCGCGCACGAGTTCCGCAGCTCGCTCTCCACGATTCTCGGCTACACCCGACTGGCCCGGAAGGGAGGTGTGGGCGAGGTCGCCGAAGGCCGGCTGGCCAGCGCCGAGAAGGAGGCATCGCTGCTTC
>JBDSGC010000330.1:0-8722 GCA_039919215.1 Thermoanaerobaculia bacterium
CGAAGAGCACTTCGTTGCGCACCGTGACTTTCAGCTCATCCTCAGAGGTGCGCGTCACGTTGACGCCGTCAATCTGCCGAAGCTCGCGCTCCTGCTTATCCATCATGGCTCCGACAATCGCGCCGGCCGCGGTGCCGGCGAGTCCGCCAACGATCGCGCCACGCTTGCCGCTGTGACCTTCCCGGTTGTTGCTGATGACGCCTCCGGCGATGGCTCCGATGACGCCGCCAATGACGGCGCCTCTCTTCGCTTTTGCGTGGTCGTCGATCTGAGCGCCTGCGAACGCAGTGGTCGCGACCATGAATACCGTCAAAAGAGATGCAATCTGTCGTTTCATGGTTCCTCCGTGGTTCATCCCCCTTCTTCGCAACCGGGATGCCACGGTCAGAATAATTATGGAAGTGGAATGGCGCGCGCTGAGGGCGGCTCTCACCGAGGTGTAGGATTCACGCGTGACGGATACTCCCGCGGCCCGATCAGCAATACCCAAGTGGTTGCAGGGGAAAGAGTTACCGTACAGCGAATTCATGAGGAGTGCGCTGTACGACCCCGATGCTGGGTACTACATGAGCCGGGTATCGCCTACCGGTTTCCATGCGGATTTCATCACTTCCCCTCTGCTCAGTCCGGTGTTTGCTTTTGCTCTCGCTCGCCTGGTGGATGAATTTGTGAGGCAGGGGGGCGACGCGGCGTCCCAAATCGTGGACATTGGATCTGGCGATGGGTCTCTCATCCATTCTTTACTGGAGGAGGCGGCGACTGCTCACCTCGGTCGCAGTCAGTTCTTCGGGATCGATCGCTCCCTGGCAAGGGTCGGGAAGGCCCCTGGTGACAACGGCTCGCTCACATTCCTGACCGACCTCAGGCAGCTTCCACCTGCGGCCAGGCGATTGGTCTTCGCTAACGAGCTGTTCGACGCACTCCCGGTAGGCCGGCTGGTGATGCGGTCGGGCGGGCTGCACGAGCTCTACGTGCGCGAACGATCCGGCGAGCTCGAGTGGACTGAGCATCCTGCTGACCCTCGTTACGTGGCTTATCTGACCGATCGATCGATTGATCTCGACGAGGGGCAGTTCGCGGACATCTCTCTGGAGTGGTCTGCATTGGAGGATCAGATCGCCCGCGACAACTTCGCAGGCATGGTCGTGACCTTCGATTACGGGATGCGCGAAGAGAAGCTGTTCCGATCGAGAATGCGGCGCTACGGGACCGCCGCCGCCTATCGTGGTCAAAGAGTCTCCCGCGACCTGCTGCGGGATCCTGGAAAGCAGGATCTGACGGCGCACATCAACTTCAGCGACCTCGAGCGCGTCGGTGCGAAGCACGGTTTCACAACGCTGTTCTTCGACAGCCAGGCGAAATTTCTGCTGGCGCTGGGTGCGACGGAGCACGAGCTATTCGTCCCGCTGGAAGGGTCCGTGGTCTCGCCCGAGGCGGCCATCGAGTTGCTCGACGCACGTGATCGGGCGCGCCGGCTGGTGCTGCCGGATGGCATCGGCGACGAGATCCGGGTACTGGTGCAGGGGAGAGGCGTGGGAGAGAGCGGCTGGAGCTTTCAGCGCCGTCTGTTCTGAGAATTCTTCAACGAATGTCGGTGGAAGCGCGTCACGATGGTTGACTCCTGTCGGTCGGCGTTTACAATACGGCCGGTTCTTCACAGCGCAAAAATATGGCGAATTACTCAGTGCTGCTCGTCGCTGCCCTCATCGTAATTTCGCTTCCTGTTTTGACTCTGTTCGTGATCGCGCCGCTGGTTCGCGCCTCGCGCCCCAACAAGGTCAAGCTCGAACCGTACGAGTGCGGCGTGCCTGCCACCTCCATGGCCTTCGATCACCGTTTTTCCGTTCGCTACTTTCTGATCGCCGTTCTCTTCATCATCTTCGACGTGGAGACGGTGTTCCTGTTCCCATGGGCCATCCGGTTCAAGCAGCTCGGTTGGTTCGGCTTTGTGGAGATGGCCGTGTTCCTGGCGATCCTCCTCGTCGGGTATTTCTACGCCTGGAAGAGGAAGGTTCTTACATGGGTCTGATCGAGAACCGCTTCGATCCGAACGTCCTCACCACCACCGTCGACAAGTTCTTCAACTGGGCGCGCAAATCGTCTTTGTGGCCCATGCAGTTCGGTCTGGCCTGTTGCGCCATCGAGATGATGGCGGTTCTGGATCCGCGCCATGACATGGCCCGTTTCGGTGCGGAGGTCTTCCGGGCCACGCCGCGCCAAGCGGATCTGATGATCGTGTCGGGAACGGTCACCGAGAAGATGGCGCCGATCGTCCGTCGACTGTGGGACCAGATGCCCGATCCGAAGTGGGTCATCGCCATGGGCTCCTGCGCGACCTGCGGCGGACCGTACGACACCTACGCGGTCACCCAGGGAGTGGACCGGCTGATTCCCGTCGACGTGTATGTCCCCGGCTGCCCGCCGCGCCCGGAAGCACTGATCTGGGGGTTGATGGAGCTGCAGAAAAAGATCGACAAGATGCACGTCATCCGCAAGGGCGGAGAGACGTACGACTTTGCGCGATCGGCGGTTCGCGATTCGCTTCGTCCCACGCACGAAGGTCCGGCCCTGCGTGCGGAGCAGGCGAAGGCGCAGCTCAAGCCGGCGCCGATCTCAGGCGTGAAGCGTGGGCCTGCCGAAGACAAGCCGAAGGCGGCGCCCAAAACCGCCGCGGTGAAGGCTGCCGCGCCAGTGGCGGCTGCCGGCGCCACCGAGCAGGAGATTCAGGCAGCAGCCGCGCCCGAGGTCATCCCGGGCGACTCTCAGGACGGTGCCTCGCCGGCTGTGCCCTTTCATGACGAGAAGCTCATGCTCGATGAGCGGATGAAAATCGCCCAGGAAATGGGTGGCAAGCTCGAGACCATGCTCTTCGCCGCGATGGCCCAGACCGACTGCGGCGCGTGTGGGTGGGACTGCGAGGGCTACGCGAAGGCGCTCGATTCCGGAGAGACCAAGGATGTTTCGCTCTGCACCCCGGGCGAGACGGAGACCGAGGACATGCTGGTCAAGCTGATGACGGAAGCGGGAAAGGAGATCGAAGGAGTGTAGCTCGCGGTTGTCCGATGCTCATCGCGCGACCTTGCGCGGATGGGCATCGGCGAACCTCGACATGTCAGAGACTCCCGAACAGCCAGCGCCTCCGCCCGCCGCCCCTGCCGTGGTCGCAGTCCGCTCCCTCGATGAGATCCGCCGCGATCCCCGCGTCGCCGGTGCGGCCTCACGTCTGGGCGACGCCATCGTCGCCGGCAAAGACTTCATTGGCGAGTTGACGCTGACCGTGGCCACCGACAAGATCCGCGAGGTGGCCACGGCGTTCAAGGACGATGGCTACAACTATCTCGTCGATCTCGCCGGGGTCGACTACTCGACCTATCCTGGCCACACCGGGCTGCGCTTCGGCGTCTCCTACATTCTTTATTCGTTCAAGAAGAACGTCCGCATCCGCCTGCGCGTGATGACCGACGAGAACACCCCCATTCCCTCGGTGAGCTCCGTGTGGAAGACGGCCAACTGGCATGAGCGCGAAACGTTCGACATGCTGGGCATCATCTTCGAGGGGCACCCCAACCTCGAGCGGATCCTGATGTGGGAGGGTTTCAACGGACATCCTCTGCGCAAGGACTTTCCGATTCGCGGAATCGACACCGGCGCTCGCATTTACCCGGAAGTCTTCCCGGAAGGGGGCGGCCCCAAGGCGGGGTCGACGGGCAAAGACGTGAAAGACGTCAACATCTACAAAGGCGAATGGAAAACGTACGGCACCTGGCCGATGGCGGAGATCGCCGCGCGTGCCGTGGCCGGCGGCCAGCCGCCAGATCCGGAACTCGCAGGCGCGGTTGCCGAAACGGCGCAACCCACCGCCGATGCGCCATGGCACGATCCAGAGAAACCCCTTCCGGAACGGATGGAGATGGCCAAGGCGGGCTCGCTCAAGGACAAGTTGTTCGCCGCCATGGCCCAGACCGACTGCACCGCATGCGGATGGGATTGCGAGGGCTACGCGGAGGCGCTGGCCAAGGGCGAGTCGAAAGACATCACACTCTGCGTTCCCGGCGAGGCGGAGACGGAGTCGATGCTCGAGCAGCTGATGAAGCAGGCGGGGATGCTGTGATGACCAGAGGCGGAGGCCGCGCGCATGTTTGACGTTCACGAGATGGAGGTGAACTTCGGACCGCAGCATCCGTCCACCCACGGCGTGTTGCGCGTGCTGCTCAAGATCGACGGCGAGCGCATCATCGACGCCAAGCCGGTCATCGGATATCTCCATCGCGGGACGGAGAAGCTGTTCGAGCACATGTCCTATCCGCAGTGCATCCCGCACACGGACCGTATGGATTACGTGGCCGCCGCCACCAACAACCTCGGTTTCGTGGAGACCGTGGAGAAGATCCTGGGAGCGACGGCGCTGATCCCCCGGCGCGTCCAGTTGATGCGGGTCATGCTTTCGGAATTGCAGCGCATCTCCTCGCACCTGCTCTGGCTGGCCACGCACGCCATCGACATCGGGGCCATGACGCCCTTCTTCTACTGCTTCCGCGAGCGGGAAGAACTGCTTGATCTGTTCGAGATGTATTGCGGCGCGCGGCTCACCCTCAACTGCATGCGCATCGGCGGCATGCCCGACGACCTTCCGCCCGGTTGGCTGGAAAGCCTCGAGGAATTCATCACCAAGTTCGATCCTGCCATCGACGAGTACGAGTCGCTGCTGACGAACAACCGCATCTGGAAGCGCCGAACCATCGGAATCGGCGTGCTGTCGCCGGAAGACGCCATCGACTGGGGCATCACCGGACCTCCGCTGCGCGGCTCAGGCATCGAATGGGATCTCCGCCGCGCCCAGCCGTATGAGTGCTATCCCGAGCTGGAGTTTGACGTGCCGGTGGGCATCAACGGCGATACCTACGACCGTTACCTGGTGCGGATGGCGGAGATGCGCCAGTCCAACCGGATCCTCAAGCAGTGCATCCCGCTCATCAAGCAGACGCCCGAAGGCGACATCAAGGCCAAGATCTCCCGTGTGGTGCGGCCGCCGGAAGGGGAGGTCTACCACTCCATCGAGTCGCCAAAGGGTGAGCTGGGGTACTACATCGTCTCGGACGGGAAGAGCCAGAATGCCTATCGCTGCCATGTGCGGCCGCCGTCGTTCGTGAATCTCCAGGCCCTGCCGGCGCTGGCCAAAGGACATCTGGTCTCCGATCTCGTAGCGTTGATCGGGACCATTGATATCGTGCTCGGAGAGGTGGATCGATGATCTCCATGATTCCCGAGCCGGTGATGCACTACCTGCTCTGGCCGCTGGTCAAGTTCCTGGTGGCCTTTCTGATCGTGCAGATCATCGTGGCCGCGATGAACTGGATCGAGCGGCGCCTTCTCGGCCTGATGCAGGCCCGGCTGGGACCGAACCGCGTCGGCAGTGAGATCGGGATTCCCTTCGGACTGGGGCAGATCATCGCCGACCCCATCAAGTTCATCCTCAAGGAAGACATCGTCCCGGCCAACGCGGAGAAGGTCGCGTACTTCCTGGGGCCGATGCTGGCGATCATCCCGTCGTTCCTGGTGTTCTGCCTGATCCCTTACGGTCCGCCGCCAACCTTCGTGGTCACGCACATCAACGTGGGCCTTCTGCTGATCGTGTCGCTGACTTCCACCAGCGTCTACGGGATCATCCTCGGCGGGTGGGCCTCGAACAACAAGTACTCACTGATGGGCGGGCTCCGCTCCGCCGCGCAGATGGTGTCGTACGAAGTGCCATTCGGGCTATCGATTGTGGGCGTGCTGATGCTGTGTGGCAGCTTCGATCTGGTGAAGATCATCAACTACCAGGCGCATCACGTGTGGAATCTGTTTCCGCAGCTGATCGCGGCGTTCATTTTCTTCGTAGCCATGAACGCCGAGAACAACCGTACGCCCTTCGACCTGCCGGAAGCGGAGTCGGAGCTGGTGGCCGGTTATCACACTGAGTATTCAGCGATGAAGTTCGCCTTCTTCATGCTGGCCGAATACTCCGCCATGCTGGTCAACTGCTGCCTGATGGTCTGCCTGTTCTTCGGCGGCTGGACGATGGCCTTCGCCGGGTATGGCCTGACCACGGCGACCCTGCAGGGCTGGGGTCTGCTCGGTGGATTGATCGGACTGGCCATCTTCGTGACGAAGGTGATGACGTTCATGCTGGTCTACATCTGGTTCCGGGCGACTTTCCCCCGTTTCCGCTTCGATCAGCTGATGGATCTGGGATGGAAGTGGCTGATCCCGATGGCGCTGGCGAACATCTTCGTCACCGCGATCGTCATTCTGGCCGGTCCGAACATTGATCTTCTGGGCGAGCGATTCAACACTGGCGAAATCGTTCTGACCATCGCCGGACTGGCCATCCTCGCCTTCACCCTGTTGATGACGATGCGGCCGAAACCGAGGCCGAAGGTGATCCATGCTGGTTGAGCATCCCAAAACGGGCTGGGCGGACAAGTTTCTCCTCCTCGACATCTTCGAAGGATTGAAAACGACCTTCCGCGAGCTGTTCAAGCCGAAAGTGACCATCCGCTACCCGGAAGAGCGGCTGGAGCCGGCCAACCGGTTCCGCGGGATGTTCAAGTTTTCTTTCGACCGCTGCATCGCCTGCAAGCTCTGCGCGCTGGCCTGTCCCATCGACATCATCTACATCGACGTCCACGACGAGACACGAGAGATCGACGGCAAGCAGAAGAAGATCAAGGTCCTCGACCGCTATGACATCGACGTGAAGCGTTGCATGTTCTGTTCGCTCTGCGAAGAGGCCTGCCCCACCAAACCGAAGTCGATCTGGCTGACCACCAAAACCTACGAACTGGCCACCTACGATCGAAACGATCTCTACTTCAACATGCAGGAGCTGGAGTACTGGGAGCACCGGCCGGAGTTCGCCGGGCTGCCTGGTGCGCAGTCTGTTCCTCAAGTCGAGCCGGGCTCGCGGCAGATCACCGGGGGATCCCAGTGAATCCTGCACTGCTGGTCTTCTTTGTCATCGGAACGCTGGCGGTGGCATCGTCGATCCTGGTGATCTCGATGCGCAACCCCGTGCATTCGGCGTTGTTCCTTCTGCTGACCTTTCTCTGCGTGGCGGTCCTCTTCGTGATGAAGGGGGCCGAATTCGTCGGCGCGGTGCAGGTGCTGGTCTACGCCGGCGGCATCATGGTCCTGTTCCTGTTCGTGGTCATGCTGATCAACGTCCGCCACCTGCCTGAAGAGCGCGTGCTGTCCGCGTTCTGGAAGGGAGGGTTCGCTGTCGGCCTCGGCGTCTTCGTTCTGCTGTTTGCACTGGTGCGTCCCGGCGTCTACCACGACCGGGCAGCCAGCGATCGCCCGTTGCGCACGACCTACACCTTTCGCCATCGCCGCATCCATCATGCTGACGGCACCGTGGAGCGCCGCAAAGTGCGGCGCGGCAAGCTGGTGGGCAACTCCGAAGCGATCGGTATGGTCCTCTATCAGGACTATCTCGTCCCGTTCGAGGTGGCATCCCTCTTCCTGCTGGTGGCCATGATCGGCGCGATCGTGATTGGCAAGCGCGAGTTGAGCTCGGCGGAAGAAGAGACGACGCCCGATTACATGCTGGCCCGCGCGAAGACCGAGCACGACGTCAAGGAGGCCATGAGTGCCTGAAGTCGTGCCCAGCACTGAGGCCTATCTGATGCTGTCGGCGACGCTGTTCGCCGTAGGGCTGACCGGCGTGATCATCCGCCGCAACATGATCACGGTCCTGATGGCCATCGAGTTGATGCTGAACGCGGTCAACATCAATCTGGTTGCCTTCTCCCAGCACCTGGCTTCGCTGGAAGGCCAGATTTTCACCATCTTCATCATTACCGTGGCGGCTGGGGAAGCGGCGGTGGGACTGGCCATCATCATCCAGCTCTACCGGCTGCGGAGCAGCATCAACGTGGACGAGGCGAGGCAGCTCAATGGTTAATCCGGCCATCCTGCTGCTCATCCCGATTCTGCCCGCCCTGGGCGCGCTCATCAACGGCGCACGCGCCTTCCTCTGGCCGCACACACCGAAGAATCGCTTCTGGACCAACGTCGTGGCGCTCGGATCGACTGGCCTCTCCGCGATTCTCGCGGCCGTCTCCGTCATGGCGTATGTGGGTGGCGGCACGAAACACGCCTTCGAGCACTCGTACTACACGTGGATCCCGGCCGGATGGGGACACGTAGGTTCACAGATCGCGAATTTTGCCGTGGACTTCGCCTTCCGGCTCGATCCGCTCTCCTGCACCATGCTGATGATCGTGACCTGGATCGGTTTCCTGATCCACATCTACGCCACCGGCTACATGTCCCACGACACGGGCTACACCCGCTTCTTCACGTACCTGAACCTGTTCATGTTCATGATGCTGCTCCTGGTTCTCGGAGCGAACTACCTGGTCATGTTCGTGGGGTGGGAAGGCGTCGGACTGTGCTCCTACCTCCTGATCGGTTTCTATTACCAGAAGAATTTTGCCGCGGACGCCGGCAAGAAAGCGTTCATCACCAATCGCATCGGCGACTTCGGTTTCATCCTCGGTATCTTCCTGATCTTCAACACCTTCGGAACGTCCGACTACGGCAAGGTCTTCGCGCTGGCCTCGGCAAACCCTGGTGCCTACACTGGCATCGCCACCACCATCTGTCTGCTCCTGTTTGTCGGCGCCTGCGGCAAGTCCGCGCAAATTCCGCTGTACGTCTGGCTGCCCGACGCCATGGC
>JBDSGC010000331.1:0-7216 GCA_039919215.1 Thermoanaerobaculia bacterium
TCGCGGCCCCCCGAGGGCAGGCCTTGAAGTTGTTCGGTCGAGATCGTCGTCGACGCGGTCGTGTTCGTCACTTCGACCACTGGTGTTGCCGAAGTGACGGTGATGGTTTCTGACACCCCGGAGAGTCCCAGGGTGAAATTGACGGTCGGAGTCGAGCCTAAAACGACCGAGACTCCCGGCCGGCTGACCGTGTTGAACCCGGAGAGGGCCGCGGTCAGGGTGTAGCGGCCGGTGGGCAGGTTGATCAGGTGGTACAGGCCGTCAGAACCGCTTACGTCTCTGATGGCCAGACCGGTGTCCTGATTCTTTGCCTCGACGGTGACTCCGGGAAGGGGGGATCCATCGGGGGTGCGGACGATTCCGGAGACCCTGCTTGTGGTGACGTCCATTTGAGCAGGTGCTGCGCTGACAAAGAGGAAGATCAGACAGAAGACCCAGAAACCGTTGACGCCCTTCCGTGGTGCCATGGCAGTCGCTCCTTTGTGGGACAGAGTTCTGTCCTGATCGGGATTCTTCCTGAGGATACTCCGACGAACCAGGCGAATGCGACCGTGGACCCACCAGAATGCTCACGTTTCCGTGGGTGCGAGTGTTCGTAAAACAGAAACTCTGGACTGTCCCAAACAACAAAAGGCCACCGTTGCCGGTGGCCCTTTCGAATGAGAGTGAAAAGACTCTAGAACACGAACTTCGCCCCGACCTGGAACTGGCGGGGATCGATGGAGGTGTTGTAGCTGTTGGCCAGGCCGAAATTCGCATTGCGGGTGATGGTGCCGAACTTGTCGGTGGCCGCCGTGTAGCTGCTGATGCTGAACAGCGTCTGGTTCGGGTTCGCGCTGGAGTTGGGCACGAAGAAGTTCTTCTTGTTGGTGAGGTTGAAGACTTCGCCGATCAGCTCGAGCTGAGTGCCACGGATGAGCGTGAAGCGCTTGGAAAGCCGCGCGTCGATGTTGGTGACGCTCGGCTGGCGCTCCGTGTTCCGGCCGACGATGACGCCGTTCTGGGAGTTGATGAACTGCGCGAATTGGGTGCGGGTCATCCCCGACGCCTGGGTCAGGTCGATGATGTTGCCGCTTCCGTCGACGAAGACCGGAAGATTGCCGGTGGTGTTGATCAGACCGTTGAGGTTCGCGCCGCAGTTGCAATTGATACCGGCTGTGTAGGGCGCCCCGGAGTTCCACCGGAGGATGCCCGAAACGAGGAAGCCGAACGGCAGCTGGTAGGTCGTGTTGGCTACTACGCGGTGGCGGATGTCGAAGTCTGCCGGTCCCTGGCCGAGCGCCAGATTGTTCGGATCGTAGAGAAACGTGCTGGAGGTGCTGCGCTCGTTGGATTCCTGGTCGATGGACTTGGCCCAGGTGTAATGCGCATCCCACGAGAACTTGCTGCTGGCCAGCGCCAGCTTGTGGGTCTCGATGGTGTAGGAGCGGTAGTTGGCCTTCTCTCCCGAGAAGTCGGCCAGGATGCTGCCGAACTGCGGATAGGGGCGGTTGGCGCCCGTGGTGGTGTAGATGGGCACGTTGCCAAACACCAGCGGCGAACCGTTCGCCATGAGGACCGGCGTGGCGTTGAGCTGCTGTTTGCCCTGCACGTTGGTCAGCTTGGAGTACTCGCCGCCGATGGCCACGCTGTACTGAGTACCCAGCTGCTGCTCGAACTGCAGGGTGGCTCGGCGCGACTGCTGCGGCTGGAGGTTGCTCTGGATCACCTGCAGCGCATTGCTGGCCGCCGGGATGGCTGCGAACTGCGCCGGGGTCAGCAGGTTCGGATAAGTGGGGCAGGGGTTTGCGGCGTTGCAGGTGATGAGGATCTGATTGAAGAAGCCGCTGAGCTGGGAGAGCGGATTGGCCAGAAGGATGGCCGGGAGGAAGTTGTAGAACTTGCCAACGCCTCCGCGCAGGACCGAGCGGCCGGTGCCGGCGAGGTCGTAGGCGAACCCAAGGCGGGGAGCGAACGCATGGCGGTTGCTCTTCCAGGCCTCAGCGAACTGCGGATACTTCGCGGCGTTGCCGGCCAGTGTCGGCTCCGGAAGGTCCTGGATGTCATAGCGGGCGCCGAAGTCGAGATTCAGCTTGTCGGTCACCTTCATGCTGTCCTGCAGGAACGCGGCGTACGTGTTGATCTTAAAAATCGTGTTTGGCTGCGGACCGAAACCCTGCTGGAAGCGATTGGGCTTGTTGTCGAGAAAATCCTGGACGGTGTTGAACCGATACTGACCGCGGGAATAGCGCGGGAACAGATTGTCAAAGTGCTCCCAGAGCCCTTCCACGCCGCCCTTGAAGCTGTTGCGGCCGAGGATGTAGGTGAGACTGTCCTTGACCTGATACTTCTTCTCGGCCGTGTTGTTCGGCAGGAAGTTGAGGTTGCCGAACGTCGTCGACCCGGCGCCCTGGTTGACGATGATCTCCGGGAAACCTTCTGACACCGGCGTGATGGGGCGCTCCTGCCGCTCATACTGCGCGATCAGCTGGTTGAAGACATTCTGGGTAAAGACGGTCTCCGCCTGTCCCACCAGCTGGTTGAACCGGTCGGTCTCGCTGCCCTGGTTGGAGAGCGAGAGTCCGCCCGACTGGTTATTCGCGTTCTTGAATCCGGAGTAGTTGTCCCGCAGCGACACGTGGCTCCTGCTGCCGAGGTTCGCGTCGATCTTCGCCAGGTAGGTGTTCTGGTTGAACGTCTGGTCGTAGGCCAGTCCCTCTGCGTACGGATAGCCGACGATCTGCTGGAACTTGGCGAGGAAAGCCTGTTGCGTCGCCGGAGTCAGCGCAAGGAACGGTGCGCTGGTGGAGAAGTCGCCGGCCGTGATGGGCAGCTTCTGGCGCTGGAAGTCGGCGTTGACGAAGTAGAAGAGCTTGTCGTGAACGATCGGACCGCCGAGCGCGAAGCCAGGCTGCGAGGAGTCTTTGGCCCGGAAGCTTTCCACCACCGGGACACCGTTGCGGGTGATCGTCCGCGTGGCAGCCCAGGACTTCTTGCGGAGAAACTCGAACACTTCACCATTGATGTCGTTGGTGCCGCTCTTGGTGATGGCGTTGAGAGTGGCTCCCACGCCGCGTCCATACTCGGCGTTGTACTGCGAGCGGATGACCTGGAACTCCTTGATCGCCGCCTGGGAGAAGGTAAACGGAGCGCGTGTGCCGCCGGTAACCTGTCCGAAGAACTCGGAGTTCGAGTTCGCGCCGTCGATGTTGAAGTCCGAGGTGATGCCGCGTCCGCCGTTGGCCGTGATCCCGCCGTTGAAGGTGGTGTTGATCCCGGGAGTGAGCAACGCGAGTTGCGAGAAATCGCGGCTCAGGATCGGAAGATTCTCGATCTGCTTCTCGGTCACCGACTGGGTGATGCCTGATTGCGTCGGATCGACCACGGGAGCCGAGGCGGTGACGGTCAGGGTCTCGGTGACCTGCGGGGAGAGTCGGATGTCGGCATTGGTGTTGTTGCCCAGGAGGACGGTGACGTTCGGCAGGGAAGTCTTGCCGAGACCGGCCAGCTCTGCCTCAACCCGGTAGCGCCCGGGAGGCAGCAGGGACAGGAGATACCCGCCGGCAGACTCGGACACCGAGTTGCGCTGCAGACCGGTTTCGGAGTTGGTGGCCATCACGGTCACGCCGGGCAATGCGGCTCCGCTGCTGTCAAGGACACGGCCGCTGATCGAACCGGTCGTCGAGTTGACCGACTGCGCGAACAGAGCGCTGGTCATGATCAGACCGAGCAGTGCAGCGAAAACACTTCGAGTGTGCTTCTTCATCAAGCCTCCTGGATTCATCACGCGTTGGTAGAAAACGTCGGTGCCGGTTCGAGCGCTGCACCGCTTCAAAATTTTCGAATACCTTACTCCAGCTTCTCTCGCTGACCTAGGGGAAGATTCTGGTTGTTTCCCTTCAAGAAACCGTTCGCCGATTCGGTTCGTTGAATCGCCTCACCGCCTGAGCATGTGACGAAGTGGTGAGGTTCAAAAGCTCTTCAGGAATGCGTCGTTTGAAGGGAACTTCTGGAGTCGCTCGAGAAGCATTTTCATGGCGTTCATCGGGTCGGTTCCCGCCAGCGCTCGGCGAAGCGTAATCACCTTGGCCAGCACCGTCGGCGGCAGAAGTTTTTCTTCCTTCCGCGTCCCCGTCTGGGCGATGTTGATGGCCGGGAAGATGCGGCGTTCGAACAGCCCTCGATCGAGCACGATCTCGGTGTTGCCGGTGCCCTTGAACTCCTGAAAGATCACTTCGTCCATTCGCGAGCCGGTGTCCACCAGCGCCGTGGCGATGATGGTGAGAGAGCCCCAGTCTTCTCCGTTGCGGGCTGCTCCGAAAAAGCGTCTTGGCTTCTCCATCGTTCGCGCGTCGATGCCACCCGAGAGGATTTTTCCCGACCCTCGCTGCTCGTTGTTGTAGGCGCGCGACATCCGGGTGATGGAGTCGCACAGGATCACGACGTTTTTGTTCATCTCCACCAGACGGCGCGCACGCTCGAGAACCACTTCAGCAATCTGGATGTGATTCTCCGCCGTCTCATCCGAGCTGGAGGCTACCACTTCTCCCTGGGCCACGCTGCGACGGAAGTCGGTGACTTCCTCCGGCCGCTCGTCCACCAGAAGGACAAACAAGGTGACGTCGGGATGGTTCAGATTGATTCCGTGCGCGATGTCCTTGAGCAGCGTCGTCTTGCCTGCTTTGGGAGGGGCCACGATCAGGCAGCGCTGTCCCATACCGATGGGCGAAAGCAGATCGATGACGCGGGTAGTCAGGCGCTCCGGCTCGGTCTCCAGCTTGAAGACCTCATTCGGATCGATGGAGATGAGCTCGGAGAAGGGACGCCGCGATTCGCGGTACTCCTCGAGCGACATCCCCTCAACCTGTTCCAGGCCGACGAATTCGAGATTGTTTCCTGCGCGGCGTGCGCTCCCGCCCAGGAGAAGCCCTGCCTGGAGATGGAGCTTGTCGATGGTGGACCGGGGCACGATTGGGTCACCCTGGGTGGGCACATAGTTGTTGCCGGGCTGAACCAGGAGTCCGGCTCCGTTCGGTTTGATCCAGAGCACTCCCGAGGCGGGAGTCAGCTCACCTGAGGGAGCCTCAGAGCCCTGCTGCTGTGGCAGCCCCTCGGATCCATTGGAGGCGGCACCGGGACGCCCACCGCGACGCGAGCGACGACGCCGGCGACCGCCCGCTCCGGTGAAGGATTGCTGGTCGGGTGGTGCGGCCACGTTGCCATTCGGCAGAGAAGCGGAGTTGGCGGAGCCGTTCTGTTCCGGCCCTGCGCCCTGCGTGCGCCGTCTGCGACGACGACGCTTACGCGGCTGACGATTATCTGGTGTCATTCAACCTCAAACATGGATAAGTGCTCACCTTCGAGTTTGGCCGGAAGCCGACGATCGGGCGGAGAAAAACTTCTCAAAACGCCCGGCAAAATGCCATTTCTAAGATCGTCGCACGAGGTGCGGCGCGTAGTATGCGAGAGGTTTTCGGCAATTGCAACAGGAATCGGCCGGCGACGTGGATCCGGCGGTTGAAGGTACGGATCTCGGATCTCCGGTTCGCTTGCCGCGTGCGAGGGCGCTGTGCTTCCCATCGAGGGCTGCCACGCGCTCCAGCAGCCACCTCCCGCTCTGGCAGCGATTCCTTCCTTGTGCCAGAATGCCTACATTCCTGTAATCCTATGAGCCCAAGCGTACATGCCTGAAAACATTCTCGTCGTCGAGTACGAGCCTCGCTATTCCGACCGCGTGAAACAGGCGCTGTTGAACCTGCCCCTGATCCCTTCGTTTGTCGGAGATGGCGAGGAGGCACTCAAGGTTCTGGAAACGCTCACCCCTCGCCTCATCGTCCTCTCCTCGGTGGTTGCAAAGGTCAGCGCTCCCGACCTGATCCGGGAAATCCGCAGCCGCAGCCACCTGGCGCAAACGCCGATTCTGCTCACCGTCTCCGGCTACGACGGGAAGGACGCCCCGCAGGACGCGGTGCGCTTCGGCGTCTCCGACATCCTGTCGAAGCCCTATTCGGAGGAGGAGTTCGTGGCGAAGGTCCAGCGAATTCTGGGTCTGCCGCCGTCGGCTCCTTCTCTCGAGCCGCGCTCCGACCTGATCGCGCGGACAGCCCCCTTTGTGGCGGCCACCGAAGGACAACTGACATCGAACGAGATATTCGGCGAGTTACTCGACCGCGAGCCGCCCGCTACCGAAGCCGCACCGAGGAGAGCGATGAATCCCAAGGACGATGTCGACAAGATGCTGGCCGAGACCCTCGGCGGGATGATGCCGCAGAAGAAAAAGGATGCGGCGCCGGCGACTTCTCTCCCCGCCAGCCTGGTCCCTCCTGCTCCGGCCGCAGCTCCCGCGGTCACCCCTCCTGCGCCGAGGGTTGAAGGTCACTCCCGAACCTCGGCCGAGCTGGATCGCATGCTTCAGGACACGCTGTCGGGATTGAGCACGCGCAAGACAACCTCCGGAGGGAACGTGGCGGTCCCGGCGGTTCCCAGCGCCCCCCCAACCGACCGGCCCGCGCCGGCGGCAGTCCCTGCACCCAGCACTCCCGGCCGGAGCGCTTCCGAGGTGGACAACGCGCGTGTTCCGGCTGTGGTGCCCGAACGAATGTCGATTGCGCAACCTGTGCTGGCGCCCACAGCGGCGGCGGCTCCTCTGGAAGAAGACGAACCGGTCGATGGAATCAAGTTCGGGCAGTACGTTCTGCTGGAAAAAATCGCAACAGGCGGGATGGCTGAGGTCTGGAAAGCGCGGATGCGCGGCGTGGAGGGGTTCCAGAAGATCGTTGCCATCAAGAAGATCCTTCCGCATCTTTCAGACAATCAGGACTTCATCGAGATGTTCATCGATGAGGCGAAGTTCGCTGCACAGCTCAACCACAACAACATCATCCACATCTATGACCTGGGCAAGATCCAGAGCTCGTATTACATCGCCATGGAGTATGTGGATGGATCGGACCTCAAGACCATCCTCAAGCGCTCCGAAGAGCGCAATCACCCGGTCTCGCCGGAGCTGGCGGTCTTCATCGCCTCCAAGATCGCGTCCGCTCTGGACTATGCCCATCGCAAGCGCGACTTCGAAGATCAGGAGATCGGGCTGGTGCATCGAGACGTGTCACCGCAAAACGTCCTGATCTCGGAAGAGGGGGACATCAAGCTGTGCGACTTCGGGATCGCCAAGGCCGCATCGAAGGCGTCCCACACCCAGGCTGGAGCGTTGAAGGGCAAGCTTCAGTACATGTCT
>JBDSGC010000332.1:0-5068 GCA_039919215.1 Thermoanaerobaculia bacterium
GCTTCCGGTGGGGACCGTCGAGGAGCTGCTGCAGCCGCGGGAAGACGAAGCTGGCGTCGAGCGACCCGGTCAGGTGAATGTGTTCGTCGTGAAACGGCAGAGGGAAGCCTCGAAAAAAAGCGGCCAGAGCGTGCGAGACGGGATGATCGAGCAACGGTTCGATGGGGACGGCGTTGAGGCGGAACCTGCCGAGCAGAGTGTGGAACTCGCTCACCAGATGGCCGAGATCGGAATCGCCGGAGGTCTGCGGCGCCTGCTCGGCCAGCAGGAGGTTGTCCTCCAGCGACAGGCCGCTGGTCTCGCTGATCAGTTGCGTCAGCAGCCGGGTGAGCCGCGTCACTGCATCGCCGTCCATCCCTCGCATCGTATCGCGCGAGCGATGGCAGGGCCCCGTGACGCGGGGTGGCCACGGAACCGATGCGGCTGCAACGATCCCTGCCGGGCGGACCGGCGACCAACGGGTAGACTGGGCCGTGGCCGGGGACCGGGGGTCTCGGCACACTCGAGGATTCGATGGCTTCAGCGCATGGCGGACAGGACCGGATCTCCACCAAGGCGAAACTCGCCGGCGAGTTGATCGTGCTGGGAGAGGTTCTGGTCCGCGCCCGGGAACGTTCCGGTCTCAAGCAACGGGAGGTCGCTGAAAGGCTGGGGATGCCCGCTTCGTACCTCTCTAAAATGGAGAGCGGCACTCGACGGATGGATGTCATCGAGCTGATTCGCGTCGCCGAAGCGATGAAAAGCGACCCGGCGGAGATCATCCGCGACTTGCAGGAGGCGCTGGGGTCAAGCGTGCGCTCGGAGCGCCACGAAGACTAGGGTCTCCAGTCGCGTTGTACGATTCCGACCTTGAACATCCTGGCCATCTGCGGGAGCCTTCGCCGAGGCTCGTCGAACCTGGGATTGTTGCGCGCCGCTTCCCGTCTCGCGCCGTCCCCGATGAAAGTCTCCATCTACGAGGGCCTCGGTGCGTTGCCGCATTTCAATCCCGATCTGGACCGCGAGGGCGCCACGCCACCACAGCCTGTGCGCGAACTGCGTGCCCTGATCGGCGAGGCGGCGGGACTGCTGATCTCCAGTCCCGAGTATGCCCATGGAGTTCCGGGGTCGATGAAAAACGCGCTCGACTGGCTGGTCTCCAGTCCTGAGCCGATCGGCAAGCCGGTGTTGTTGCTCAACGCTGCCGCGAACGGTGGCGAATTCGCGCAGGCATCGCTGGCTGAGACCCTGCGAGTGATGGGCTTCGACCTGTTGACCGATGCATCCCGGATGACGCCGTTCCTCTTACAAAAGCTGGATGATGAAGGCTCGTTGATCGACTCCGAAAGCGCGACGGCGATCCGGACCAGCCTCGACGCGCTGGGGGCAACGATCCGTCAACGGCACGCAGCGCGGGACTGAAGGAACGCGCGACGACGGTTGCGATCCGGGCTCTGCCGTGGAGGGACTGCGGCGAAATCCTAATGCGAGGCTGCCTGGATCGCGCAGTGCTGAAACTTCCATCGTCTATAGTGACCCTCGCCCTGGAGAATGAACGTTGCCCGCGCCACCAAGACCGCCGGATGAAGACAGAAGGCTGGAGACTGTTCGCCTCTACGACATCCTCGACAGCGAGTCGGAAGCGATCTTCGACGACCTGACGAAAATCGCTGCGCATCTGCTCGACGTACCCATCGCGCTGATCACCATCGTCGACGACCAGCGGCAGTGGTTCAAGTCCAAGGTGGGGACGGAGGTCACGGAAACACCGCGCGACCAGGCCTTCTGTGCCTACGCCATCCTCGATGACCAGACGCTGGAAGTCCCCGACGCGGAGAGGGACCCGAGATTTTCCGATAATCCGCTGGTGACCGCGGAGCCCCGCATCCGCTTCTACGCGGGGGCGCCGCTCATCACGCCGGAAGGTGACCGGCTGGGGACTCTTTGTGTCATCGACCAGGAGACGCGCACGCTGACTCCTGCGCAGCGCATCACGCTGGAGTCGCTGGCCCGTGTGGTGACCGACGCGCTGGTTCTGCGCCGCCGTCTGAGCGAGAAGGGCGAGTTTCTCAACGCAGTGCTCGATCACGTCACCGACGGCATCGTGGCCTGCGACGCAGACGGGAAGATCACCCTTTTCAACCGGGCCACGCGCGAGTTCCATGGAGTGGGCGAGAAGCCGATTCCTCCCGAGGAGTGGAGCAGCTACTACAGCCTGCTCCGCACGGACGGCACTCCGCTCCCCATCGAGGAGGTTCCGCTTTTCCGCGCTCTGCGGGGCGAGGCCGTGGTGGACGCTGGAATGGTCATCCGGTCGGTCCAAGGACGGGAGACGCTGATCTCTGCGGATGGCCAGCAGCTCAAGGGCTCTACCGGCCGGCGCATCGGTGCCATGGTGGTGATGCACGACCTCACCTCCGCCCGGCTCGCGGAACAGGAGCGGATTGCGCGGAGCGAGGAGGAGGCCTCGCGCAAGGCCGCCGAGGATCATCTGGCGCGCACGCGTCTGCTCGATCGGATCAATCGGCAGCTCGCTTCGACGTTTGACTTCGAGCGCGCGCTACGAGCGGTTGCCGATGAGCTGGTGCCCGAGGTCGCCGACCTCTGCTCTTTCGACCTGGTGGAGGGAACCGCCAGTCGCAATGTGGCAGCCAGGCATGTCTCGCCGGAGAAGCAGGAGGCGTTTCTAGAGCTTCGGCTGCGCTACCCGGTGCTGGCGGGCGCATCGATCGGGGCAGGGGCGGTTCTCGCGTCGGGAGCCAGTCAGTGGTTGCCGTCGTTGAGCCCGCAGAAACTCGAAGACCTCGCATTGGACACCGAGCAGCATCTCCAGTGGCTCCGCGGTCTGGAGATTGGTTCGTTGATCGTCGTGCCGCTGACGGTCCGCAACCAGACCATCGGGGCCATGACCCTGGCGCGTTCGGAGGGACGGTCCGCATTCGCGGAGATCGACAACAAGGGCGCTCAGGACATCGCCGACCGCATCGCCCTGTTCGGGGAAAACCATCGCCTGCATCGCGAGCTGGAGATCGCCAGCAAAGCGAAAGACGAGTTTCTGGCAACGCTGTCCCACGAGTTGCGCACTCCGCTCACCGCAATTCTCGGATGGGTGCAGATTGCCGCGGACGAACCGGGCAATCTGGAGACCGCTCTGGCCGCGCTGCAGTCCATCGGCGAGAGCGCACGCGCGCAGAAGCACCTCATCGAGGAGGCCCTCGATGTGTCCCGGGTCATCACCGGCAAGATGCATCTCACCCTTCGCGACCTCGATTTCGTGCAACTGGCGGCGGCCTCGGTGGAAGCTCTGCGGCCCACCGCCGTAGTCAAATCCATCGACCTGCGCTTCGAAGCGCATCGTGAAGCCTGCACCATCCTCGGAGACCCCGATCGACTTCGCCAGGTGATCTGGAATCTCGTCTCCAATGCCGTGAAGTTCACACCGGCCGGGGGCACCGTGGAGGTCCGCATGGAACGCGACGGCGGACAGGCCCGGTTGCGGGTGCACGACAGCGGGATGGGGATCGCCGCGAACGAGCTGCCATTCATCTTCGACAACTTCCGGCAATCGCCCGCTGCCAGACAGCACGGCGGTCTCGGCCTCGGTCTGGCCATCGTCCGGGAACTGGTGGAACTCCACGGCGGCGGAGTCACCGCATCCAGCGCAGGCGAAGGACAAGGTTCGACCTTCGAGCTCTGGCTGCCTCTGCAGAATCTGACAGCGAGCGCCGAGCTCCCGGAAGAACGGAGCGGACAGACCGTCCAGCGAACTGGCGGCTGACCTATGCGCTAGGCCGGCACGGCAGAACGTCTTGGAGCATGATCTTGGCGGAGCCTTGGGCAACCAGCGCCGCCGGCCGTGCCGGCTCAGGTGACCAGAGTCTCTCGCGATTCCTGCCGCTTCCAGCGACCGCTCTCCAGGATGTCGTCGATGACGTTGAAGGCGGCGTTGAGATCGTCGTCGGTGGTGTAGAAGTGCGGCGAGAAGCGCACGCCGGAATGCGGACGGAAATCGCAGACGATGTCTTCCGCATTGAGCTCCAGGGCCACCTCGCGAGCATGAGGGATCATCATGGAGATGGAACCGCCACGGCGGTCGCCATCGCGCGGGGTGCGCAGCTCGAACCCGCGCGCATCGGCGAAGTCGATCAGCGACTGGGTCTGCCGTAACGACTTCTCCCGGATGGCCTTCATGTCCCCGCCGCTGGCCTCGACCAGAATCTTCGGGCCCTCCCGTGCGGCGTAGAGAGCGGGAACCGGCGGTGTGCCGAGCGCGAATCGGAGCGCGTCATCGCGGAAACGCATGGGGGGTGGCTCGAAGCCGAAGGGATTGGCATGGGCCATCCAGCCGGTGAAGTCAGGCTCCAGCTTCGGTCGCAGCGCGGGGTCGACGTAGAGGAACGATCCGCCCGGCCCGCCGCAAAGCCACTTGAGTACGCCGCCCACAGCGATGGGCACGTCCCACTTGGCCACTTGCAGCGGCACGATGCCGGCTGACTGGAACACGTCGAGCACCAGGGTGGCGCCCACTTCGCGGCAACGCCGGGCAATGGCCTCGACGTCGATCATGTAGGACGACTCGAACAGGATGTGCGCGAGAGGAACCAGCTGCGTTCGCTCGTCGATCGCCTTCAGCAGCCGCTCCAGATCGAAGCCCAGTCCCGATGCGTCGTGCGGCACGGTGATGACTTCCGCGCCCAGACGCTGGGCCAGACGATCGTAGATGTAGCGCACCGAGGGAAACTCCCCATCGACCATCACCACGCGGTTTCGAGGTGCTTTGTAATCGAAGGAGGAGAGCACCACAGCCTCGGCCGTGGTGACGTTTGGCAGCATGACCACCGATCCCGGAGGCGCACCGAGGAGGGGAGCGATGAGATCGCCGATCTCCACCGACATCATCCACCAGCGATCGCCCCAGGCGCGCACGCCGCGGGTGGCCCATAGCTCGGCGTACTCCGCAAGAGCTTCGCGGGTGGCCTCCGGCATCGCTCCCAATGAATGCGAAACGAGATATTTCGTTTTCGCCAGGATGGGGAAACGGTCGCGAAATCGAAGCAATGGGTCGGTGGGCATGAGCGGTCCTCGCGCG
>JBDSGC010000333.1:0-5488 GCA_039919215.1 Thermoanaerobaculia bacterium
TGCAGCGCCGGTCGCTCGTATGTGCTGAAGGCAGGAAAGCGCCGATTCGCTCGGATCACATTCGTGGCGCCGTAATCGCCGGCACGGCCGGCGTCGTTGGTTCGCAAAGCGTCCGCCACGATTTTCGCCTCAGTGGCGTTCACGCAGCCGCCCTGATTTGACACGCGAGCGCTTCATTGGGAACCGCGTTGAGGGCGCAGGATCTGTAACGACGAAACTGTTGCAGGCAGATTCTGGTGATTGCAGCTCCTTCGCTTCCCACCAAGCACCCGCGCCGCAAGAAACCAGCACGATCGAGCCGGAACACGGAAGGCCGCCTCGCGGCGGCCCTCCGGTACCCTCAACTGTTGTCATGGACCAAGCTTTGGCCAGAACCGAAAAACCTGGCGGACGCTTTGCGCTCCAACGCCGCCGCCGTGCCGGCTCAGTAGAAACGGACCGGGATAGTGATGATCTCCACTGTGCTGCCCACGGTGACCCGAACCCGGAGCGAGCCAGTTGCGCTGTGGCTCGTGCCCTGCGGGCTCCAGAGGACGTAACCGCTGTCGCCGATGAGGGTCACTTCGCTGGAAGGGTCCACCAGTTCGAAGTGGGGAATGTCGTTGCCGGTATTGCCGATCACGATGCGGAACGAGTTCGGCCAGGGACCGATATGGAGTGCGAGCTCGCCATCGAGTACGCCGTCGTGATCGGCGTCGGCGATGCTCACTCCGCCGGTCAGACCGGACTCGATGCCCAGGAAGGGGATTTTGATGTCGGATTCGGTGGCGATGGCGGGGATGTAGGTGGGATCGCCGGTGGCGTTGGCCACCGAGCTGCCGTAGGCCACGATCGATCCGGAAAGGATCGAGACGATCACGCTGTCATTGTCCTCGGACCGCGTGTCGAAGAGGGCTTCCGAAGAAGGGTTGTACTGCGTCTGGGTTCCGGCGATGTACTGCAGCGTGCGGGAGGAGGCGGTGCTGCCGTCGGCCCGAACCAGCTCCCAGCGCACGGAGGCGTTGGACACCGCATAGAGACCGACATTGAGGCGGGAGTCCGATGCAGAGCTGGGTGCGGGGATCACCAGCGAAGCACCCGGTTTCGAGGCGTTGTCGGCGCGCACGGCGGGGATTGCTTCGCCGAGGTCGCCCCGCTCCGAGCGCGAGAAGGTGCGCGAGGTGATGACCAGCTTTCGTGCTGCGCGGTCGTCGACCAGCAGCTCGATCGCGCCGGTGACGTTCTCCAGTCCGAAGCGGCTGTTCACCACGTCGGCGATGGACTGGGTGGCGCGCGGCGCGACGTCCAGCTCGGCGGTGGCGATGGTGCCGGTGCGGTCGTGGAACAGCAGTCTGGCGTGAATGGTCGAGCTGCTGGAGCTGTGCAGAACGAGCTCCGTCTGCCAGCGGCTGTCGTTGGCGCCCTGGGTGCTGCCGGCGATGGGGATGATGAACGAGGCAGCGCTGGCCGCCAGAGGGGCCAGGGCAACGAGAGTGGCGGCGAGGATTCGTTGGATCTTCATGCGGTGAGTCTCCTTTTGGGTTCGAGGCGCGAGGCCTCTGATTTGTCCGGTGATACGCGGGCGGAGAAAAGAGTGTTTAGAAGTTTTATGCGATATGCGCATTGAAATAGATAATAGAAATTAGGCGCAACAATGGCGTACGAAGATGTGGGGAGGGCCGGCGAACGGCGCGGGGGATGGCAACGATGCATACGGGCTGGCCAGGCCCGGCGTCTAGAAGCTTGCGCGGCAGAACTCTTGGAGCGCGATCTTGGCGGAGCCTTGGGCAACCAGCGCCGCCGGCCGTGCCGGCCCGGTCGAAAGGATGAGAATCGATCGGGTACACTTCGCACCCTCATGGCCATCCCTCTCCTCGACCTCAAACTGCAATACGCAACGCTGCGCGACGAAGTCCTCAGGGTGACCGGAGAGGTCTACGATTCGCAGGTCTTCATCCTCGGAAAGCGCGTCGACGAATTCGAGAAAGACTTCGCTGCCTACTGCCAGAGCCCGCATGCCATTGGACTCTCCTCGGGCACCGACGCGCTGCTGATCGCTCTCATGGTCCTGGGGGTGGGTCCCGGTGATGAAGTGCTGGTCCCGGCCTACTCCTTTTTCGCTTCGGCCGGGGTGGTCCACCGGGTGGGAGCGGTCCCGGTCTTTGTCGACATCCGGCTGTCCGACTACAACATCGATCCCACGCTCATCGAAGCGAAAATCACCTCGCGGACCCGAGCCATCATGCCGGTGCATCTCTACGGGCAGACGGCGGCCATGGCCGACATCGACCGCATCGCCCGCAAGCACGGGTTGCCGGTCATCGAGGACGCCGCGCAGGCGGTGGGAGCGGAACTGGACGGCCGGCGCGCCGGGTCGCTCGGCCTGATGGGCTGCTTCTCCTTCTTCCCTTCCAAGAATCTGGGGGCCTTCGGTGATGCCGGTGCGGTGACCACTGCGGACGCCGCGCTTGCCGAACGGCTGATCGATTTCCGTGTGCATGGGTCTCGTCCCAAGTATTACCACCGCTACGTTGGCGGCAACTTCCGGATCGACGCGCTGCAGGCAGCCATCCTTCACGTGAAGCTGCGGCACCTGGATTCCTGGAGTGAGGCTCGCCGTCGCAACGCGGCTCTCTATGCCGGGCTGTTCGCCGAGACGGCGCGGTCCGGCCGCATCGTGCTGCCGCAGGAACTGCCGGGACGGCATCACGTGTACAACCAGTTCGTGGTTCGTTTTCCAGAAGGGCAGCAGGTTCGGGACCGGGTGATGGAACATCTTCGATCGAAGTCGATCGGCTGCGAGGTCTACTATCCGCTGACCCTGCCGCAGCAGGAGTGTTTCGCCGAAGTCCCATCCGCGTCCGACAGTTTTCCGAACTCCGATGCGGCGTCCGCGCAGACGCTGGCCATTCCGATTTTCCCCGAGTTGACCGAGGCGCAGATCGGCGAAGTGGTCCACGAGATTTGTGGCTCGCTGGCGTGAGGCTGGCCTGAACGAACGCAGCCCTCGCTCTCTCTGGCGGTACTGCGACGCGCGTTCCTCACGGTACGCTGCGGCGGTCACTGCAGTTCTTTCAGGGGCGGTGAACCCATGATCCCTCTTCGACACACCATGCCTGGCCGCAACGTTCCGGTGGTGAACCGCACCCTGGTCGCGTTGAACGTTGCCATCTTCGCGGTGCAGGTCCTTCTGGGAGCGCGGACCGAAAACCTGATCAACGTGCTGGCCTTCATCCCTGCGCGAGTGCTCCATCCCGCGGCCTACGGCTACTCTCTGTTCGAGGTGGGCATCACCCTGGTCACCTCGCTCTTTCTGCACGGCGGCTTCGTGCATCTGTTCGGGAACATGGTTTACCTGTGGGTGTTCGGGGATGCCGTCGAAGATGCGCTGGGCCATCTGCGGTATCTGCTGTTCTTTCTGGCGTGCGGAGCGCTTGGCAGCCTGACCCACGCCCTGGTGTTTTCGAATTCGTCGGTGCCGTCGATCGGGGCATCGGGAAGCATCGCCGGCGTTCTCGGCGCTTTCCTGATCCTTCGGCCGCGCGCCCGCATCGTGACCTTGTTCCCGCTGGTGGTGTACTGGGCCATGGCCGAGATTCACGCCATGCTGTTTCTCCCGGTCTGGTTCGCCATGCAGTTCTTCAGCGGCTTCGCCGCGTTGACCGCCGCGCAGAAAACCCAGGAAGTAGCCGGTGTGGCCTGGTGGGCGCATGTGGGCGGCTTCGTGTTCGGCGCACTGATCGGTGCCCTGGCGCGCCGCTCCGTTGGACCTGTGACACCATATGCGCCGGTGGAAGGAGCAGACAGGTGAACAAGGGAATCATTCTGGCCGGCGGGTCAGGCACCAGGCTTCATCCGATGACCTCGGCGATGTCGAAGCAACTCCTCCCGGTCTACGACAAGCCGATGATTTACTACCCGCTGACCACGCTGATGCTGGGTGGAATCCGCGAGTTCCTGATCATCACCACGCCTGAGGATCAGCCGCTGTTCCGCAGGCTCTTGTCTGACGGGTCGCAGTGGGGAATCAGGATCGAATATGCCGCGCAGCCGCATCCCGGCGGTCTGGCGCAGGCCTTTCTCATCGGTCGCGACTTCATTGCCGGAGAGCCCAGCTGTCTCATTCTGGGGGACAACATCTTCTACGGTCACGGCCTGTCGGAAACGCTCCGGCGCGCCGCGTCGATGAGTGAGGGGGCAACGGTTTTTGCGTATCGGGTGAAGGATCCGGAGCGGTACGGCGTGGTCGAATTCGACGACGCAGGGAGGGCCATCAGCATCGAGGAAAAGCCGGCGCGCCCGAAGTCGAACTTCGCGGTGACCGGCTTGTACTTCTACGATGCGCGCGTCTGCGACATCGCCGCGCGATTGAAGCCGTCCGCGCGGGGAGAGCTCGAGATCACCGATCTCAATCGTACCTATCTCAGCGAGGGCAACCTGCGGGTGGAGCAGTTCGGTCGCGGCTTCGCCTGGTTCGACACCGGCACGCAGGAGTCCCTGCTGCAGGCGGCCAACTTCGTGGAGACGGTGGAACTGCGCCAGGGACTGAAGATCGCCTGCCCGGAGGAAGTGGCCTGGCACCTGGGGTGGATCGGCGCCGATCAGCTGGCCGCACTGGCGGACCGGCTGGCCAAGAGCACGTACGGAACGTATCTGCGCGCGCTCCTCGACGAACCAGTGCCGGTGCCGGCCAGCCCGGGCTCGCGGCGATGACCAGACACGTCCTGGTTACCGGCGGGGCCGGATTCATCGGCTCGCATCTAGTCGATGCGTATGTCGACGCAGGCTGGCGGGTGAGTATCGTCGACGACCTCTCCAGCGGAAAACAGGACCATCTGAATCCGGCGGCCGCTTTCTACGAGATGGACATCCGCCACGACCACGTCGTGGAACTGATGCAGGAGCTGCGACCGGACGTCGTCAACCACCACGCCGCGCAGATGGATGTGCGCAAGTCGGTGGCCGATCCCACCGCCGACGCAGTGACCAATGTCGTGGGCAGTGTGCGCCTGCTGCAGGCCGCGGTCGACGCCGGCGTCAAGCGCTTCCTGTTTGCTTCCACCGGGGGAGCGATTTACGGGGAGCCGGTGAGCGTGCCGCAGGACGAAGAACATCCAGCCAATCCGCTCTCCCCCTACGGATGCGCCAAGCTCGCCGTGGAGCACTACCTCAACTACTTTCACACCGTGCACGGGTTGTCGGCGGTCGCCCTGCGCTACGCCAATGTCTACGGCCCCCGCCAGAACCCCCACGGCGAAGCGGGAGTCATCGCCATCTTCGCGGAGAAGATGCACAGGGGAGAGCCGGTCACCATCTACGGCACGGGCGAACAGACGCGCGACTTTGTTTCCGTTGCGGACGTTGTGGCCGCCAACATGGCAGCCTCCCGCGCAGAGTGGACCGGTTCGTTCAACGTGGGGACTGGCGTGGAGACATCGATCAGCCAACTCTACGAATTGATGGCCGCGGCATTGGACATCCAGCGCCTTCCCCTCCACGCAGAGGCGAA
>JBDSGC010000334.1:0-8026 GCA_039919215.1 Thermoanaerobaculia bacterium
CCTGATGGCTCTGCCAGAGCAGGATCGCTGCGGCCGTGGCCACGTTGAGCGACTCCACCCGGTCGGTCATGGCAATCGATACCGGCCTGGCGATGCGGCGAATCTCGTCGGAAGGGCCGCTCCCCTCATTTCCGAAAATCAGGACCGCCCGGGCGGTGGGCGGCGGCGAGGCCAATCCTCCGCGGTCGGCCACGAACAGGTCGAACTGCGCGGACTGCGACGCTGCGAACAGTTCCCTCACCGTGGCGGTGGTCACCGGGACGCTCAGGATCGTTCCGGCAGATCCGCGAATGGTCTTCGGACCGTAGGGATCGGCGGAGCCGGAAAGGAAGACCACGCCTCCCGCATCGAAGGCGGCTGCCAGGCGAACGATGGCTCCAGCGTTTCCCGGATCCTGCACCGCGTCGAGCGCGACGACGATCGTTTCGGGCCGTCGAAAGATGGCTGCAAGAGTGGTCTGCGGCCTCTCGAACAATGCGAGCACACTCTGCGGAGTGCGCGTTGCCGCGATCGAGTCAAATAATTCGGCGGAGAAGCCGAGTTGGTCGGGTCCTGCGGCGGAGTCATCGTCTCCATCGGTCGGTGCTCGATGCACGATGACGATGGGGGACCAGTCAGCTTTCCGGGCGTCGGCGATTGCCTTGGGGCCCTCGAGGAGAATCTCTGTGGAGTGATCGCGAGCGGCTTCGCGCAGGCGTTGAAACCATGGATTGTGCCGGCTGGCGATGGTTTTCATCAATTACAATGGCGCGCTTTCGGACGCCCGATGATACCGAAGACTCCCTCGACCTGGTCAGCCATCTGGACCTTCCCCAGCATTCTCCTCTCCGCGTTCGTCATCGCGTGGGGTGCAGAAGCCGCGCAGTTTCTGATCTCGCAGGGCCTCGCTCTGGCCATCCTGGCCTGGCTGCAGACGCTGCCGGAATTCGCGGTGGAGGCGGTCATCGCCTGGAACGCAGGCAAGGACCCCACCCAGAGCCATCTGGCCATCGCCAACTTCACGGGAAGTCTGCGCCTGCTGGTTGGCCTGGGCTGGCCGATGATCTACTTCGTGGCGGCATTCTCGCGGCGAGCACTGGTGAACATCGATCTGGAGCGTGAGCACTCCGTCGAGGTGTTCGGGCTGCTGCTTCCGATCCTCTACTTCCTGTTCATCTGGTGGAAGGCCTCGCTCACCCTGTGGGACGCCTTTCCGCTGATCGGCTTCTACGTTCTCTATCTGTGGGTGCTCTGGAAGATCCCGCCGCGCGAGGAGAAGGCGGAAGACCTCGCGGACCTCGGCTACGTGCCTCGCAAGACGCTGGAGATGCGTCCGGCCATGCGAAACGCCACCATCTGGGCCCTCGTCCTGATCGGCGGAGCCATCCTCTATTTTTCTGCGCACCCGTTCCTGGAGTCGATGCTGGCCATCGCCTCCACCATGGGCGTCTCCACCTTCGTGTTCGTGCAGTGGGTCGCACCATTCCTTTCCGAGTTTCCGGAGAAGCTGAGCGCGTTCTACTGGGCCCGGCGCGTGTCCACCGCCAACATCGCTCTCATGAACATGGTGTCGTCGAACATCAATCAGTGGAGCATTCTCTCGGCGATGATTCCGATCCTGTTCGTGATCAGCGCGGGGGAGATTCGCCCGTTGCCCTTCGATGCGCATCAGCAGGAAGAGATCCTTCTGACCGTCCTGCAGAGTCTCCTGGGCTTCCTCCTGCTTTTGAACCTGCAGTTGAAGTTTCACGAGGCTCTGTTGCTGTTCGTGATGTGGCTGGTCCAGTTCCTGGTGCCTGCGTGGCGCGGCCCCATGATTTATGTCTACCTTGGCTGGTGCCTGCTCGAAGGTGTCCGCCTCCTGCTGCATCGAGCGCCGCCGGCCGCCTGGACGGGCCTGCGCGCAACGCTGGCAAGGCGGTTTGCGTGATGGAACGATCGACCGGAGCGGGGATTCGTTTCAGCCATCGCGTGGCCACCATGCAGGTCTCTCCGACGCTGGCGGTGATGAACCGCGCTCAGGAGCTCGCTGCCTCCGGGGTCGATGTCGTCGACCTCGGGCCGGGCGAGCCGGATTTCGCCACTCCCCGCGCCGTGGCCGAAGCAGGCAAGCGCGCCATCGACCGGGGCCTGACCAAGTACACCAGCAATGGCGGAACAGTGGCTCTGCGTGAAGCCATCGCCGCGCGGTACAACCTCCGTTACGGAACCTCGCTCACTGCGCGCAACTTGATCGCCGGAACGGGTGGCAAGCAGGAACTGTTCAACGTTGTCCTGTCCCTGGTCGAGCCGGGCGACGAGGTCATCATCCCCTCGCCGTACTGGGTGAGCTTTCCCGACCAGGTGCAGTTCGCCGGCGGGAAGCCGGTCTTCGCACCCGGTCGCGTCGATCAGCAGTTCCGTCCGCTCTTCGCCGACATCGAAGCGGTGGCCACGGAGCGCACCCGCGGCGTGATCATCAACTCGCCCTGCAATCCGACCGGTGCCGTCATCAGCGAGTCGGAGCTGCGGCGCATCGTGGAGTGGTGCGCGTCGCGCGATCTCTTCCTGCTCTTCGACGAGACCTACGAGTTGTTTGTCTACGGCGGACGGGAGCATGCCTCTGCCATGCGCTGGTTCAACGAGTATCCGGAGACCATCATCACAGTCAACTCGATGTCGAAGACGTTCGCCATGACCGGCTGGCGCCTGGGATATGCCGTCGGTCATCCGGAAGTCATCGCCGCGGCGGGCAAGATCCAGAGTCACTCGACCTCCAATCCGAGCTCGATCTCTCAGGCCGCCGCGCTCGAAGCTCTGCAGTCCGACGGCACGGAAGTGCAGCGGATGCATGCGGCCTATGCGGAGAGACGGGCCTGGCTGGTCCCTGCCGTCAACGGCATTGAGGGATTCTGCTGCGCGGATCCCGACGGCGCGTTTTACGTCTTCCCGGAGGTCAAACAGTTCTTTGGCAGGGGAGGGGTGACCGACTCGCAGTCCTTCGCCAGCTACCTCCTGGATGAAGCGCGGGTGGCCGTGGTGCCCGGTGCTGCCTTCGGAAACGACGACTTCATCCGCCTCAGCTACGCCACCTCGATGGAGCGGCTGCGCGAAGGCGTGGCCCGGATCACAGCGGCCGTGCGGCAGCTGCGATAGACCGCGCCGCACGGCAAGCGTAACCAGCCTTCCGCCGGTCGAACAAAAGGAACTTGCGGGCAGCGCAAATCAGGGGGAATCAAGGCGCAGTACCGTCCCGTTCTATCCCGCGACCTCAGCAGAACATCAAGGAGAACGTGTGAGAAAAACCACCATCATCATCGCCCTTGCGCTCGCGGCACCCGCTGTCTTTGCGCAGGACAAGCCGGCAGCTCCCGCTGCCATGCAGACGACCCCGGCAGCGGCGCCAGCGACCACCACGGGCGATCCGGTCATCATCAGCGCCGGTGACCTGATCGTGCACAAATCGGAATTTGAGGCAGCGATCAAGACCCTCCCCCCGGAGTACCAGACGTTCGCCCTGGGAACCGGCAAGAAGCAGTTCGCCGACGACTTCCTGCGCATGAAGCTCCTGGCTGCTGAGGGGATGCGCAACAACCTGCAGAACGATCCCGAGGTGGTCAGCCAGCTCAACCTGATGAAGGAAAACCTCGTGGCCACCGCTGCGCTCAAGAAGATCGAAAGCGGTCTCACCGTGACTGATGCGGACCTCAAGAAGGCGTATGAGTCGAATCAGAGAGAATACGAACAGGTGAAGGCGCGCCACATCCTCATCGCGTTCAAGGGCAGCGCGGCTGCGCAGCCGGGGAAAAAGGAGCTCACCGACGCCGAGGCGAAGGCCAAAGCGGATGAGATCCGGAAGAAGCTCGTGGCTGGAGCCGACTTCGCCGAGCTGGCCAAGAAGGAGTCTGACGATACCGGCTCCGGCACGCGCGGCGGCGATCTGGGGTCCTTCGGTCACGCCCAGATGGTTGAGGAATTCGAGAAAGCCGCCTTCGCCGCGAAGGCCGGCGAGATCACGCCCGTCGTGAAGACCCAGTACGGCTACCACATCATCCAGGTGCAGGAACACAACACCACCCCCATGGCGCAGGTTCGCGACACGCTGGAAAAAAACCTGCGGCAGAAAGCAGTCAAGGACGCGCTCGAGGCGATGAAGGAAAAGTCGAAGGCGACGTTTGATCAGGCGTATTTCGCCCCCCCTCCCGCGCCGAAGGCGGAATCGATGGACGCGCCGGGGGAGAAGACCAAGGTCATCCCGGCGCCCGCCTCGAAGCCGGCCACGAAGCCTGCACCGAAGAGCGGCGGCAAGAAGCAGTAGCAGTCCGGTTCAACCCAGTGCTCGATCCTCACGGGGGCGGCGCGAGCCGCTCCCGTTTCGTTGGGGATGCTTCGTTGGTGTTGACTCCGCTCCCGCTGCACCCTACGCTACGCGCCATGGAGATTCCGTCGAAAGTCTCAATTTTCAGCCGTACCCTCGAGCTGAAAGGGAAGCCGGGTACTTTGATCGCCATCAACGCGCAGGGTTTTTACGAAGTGGTGATGGAAGTGCAACAGCGCAATCACACGGTGCTCCTGCCGGTGGGTGAGACCGTGGTGGTCTTCCAGGAAGCAGTTCCCAGCCTCGCCGCAGACTTTGAAGTAGAGCGCTGAGCCGTGCCGGCTACGTGTCGTGCCGCTTTCCGAACAGGTACGCCACGCCCACTCCGAGCAGGTAGAGCGCGATCATCGGCAGGGCCAGGGCGGTCTGCGTCACCATGTCCGGCGTGGGAGTGACGATGGCCGAGATGATGAATGCGGCCACCACGGCGAACTTGAACTTCTGCATCAGGAACGCCGGCGTGACGATCCCCATCCGGGCCAGAAAGAAGATCAGGATCGGGGTCTCGAAGACGACCCCTGCGGCGAGGATGATCGTGCTGGCGAACGAAAAGTACTCGTCCACTTTGATCATCTGCTTGAACTGCTTGCCGGTCTCCACGAAGAAGGCGCAGGTCCCGGGGAGGAGGACGCGATATCCGAAGTATCCGCCGAGCAGGAAAAAAAGCGTGGCGAAGATGATGAACGGCGCGGCGTAACGGCGCTCGCGTTTGTACAGCCCCGGTGCGATGAACAACCAGACCTGCAGAAGGATCACCGGGGAAGCGACGAAGATCCCGGCGAAGAAGGCCACTTTCATGTACACAAAGAAGGGCTCGGTCAGGCGGGTGTAGGCCAGCTTGTCGCCCGTGGGCAGGTACTTCACCAGCGGTTCCTGGATGTACCCGAAGATGCGATCTGCAAAGTTCCAACAGGCCAGGAAGGCCAGTCCGATGGCCACCAGGGAAATCAGCAGGCGCTTGCGGAGCTCCTCGAGGTGGTCGAGGAACGACATCTTGTGCAGCTCCCGTTCTCCCTCCTCGGAGGGCACGGTGAAGCGCGACTCAGGCTGGGCGCCTTCCGTCATCAGGAGTGCACTGCGCCGCTCGTGGGGGTGACGGAGGGTTCTGCCGGGGCAAATCGATCGGCCAGCGGATCCGCGGAGACAGGCTGGCCTCTCGATACGATTTCCGCTGAGGGAGGCGGGGTGAGCGTTGCCAGCTGCTTCATCTCTTCCACCCGAACCTCACGCTCGATGGTGTTCTTGAAATCGTCGGTGGCCTTCTTGAACTCGCCCATGGCCTTCCCCAGCGTGCGCCCGATCTCCGGAAGGCGCTTGGGGCCGAACACGATCAGCGCCACGATGAAGATCAGAGCAAGTTCAGGGATTCCCAGCGAACCGAACATTGATGCCTTCCTTCGCCTCGCGACGAACACCGTGAATCCGTATGGTGGAGACCGGGTGATACGCGGCTGTGAACACTCGCCGCCGGGCGAATAGTCCGCCCCTATAATGAGGTTACGACCGCTGTCTGTGAGACCGGGAAAAACGCATGGCGACCATTCAAAAGACTGAGAAGTGGACCTTTTCGTTGACGTTGCTGGTGACCATCGTGGCCACCACGCTCTTTGGTGGCTTCTACGGCAGCCGCCTTTTCGGCTCCCCGGTTCAGGGGGAGGTGCAGAAGAGGTTCAAAGAGTACACGGATCTCCTGGCCGCCGTCACCGCCTGGGCCCCTGAGGAAGTTCCCTCCGATAAGTTCGTCTATTCATCGGTTGATGGGATGCTGCGGACTCTCGATCCGCACACCAGCTTCCTGGAGCCGAAAGAGTACGCGGACATGCAGGACCGCCAGAAGGGATCTTTCTACGGGCTGGGCATCCTGGTGACCAAGCGCAACGATCAGGTCACCGTGATCACACCGCTGGAAGGTACCCCGGCGGCGCGGCTGGGAATCCGGGCCGGCGATGTGATCTCCGACGTTGAAGGCACCTCGACCAGCGACCTCACTCTCGATGAAGTGGTCAAGCGCCTGAAGGGACCGAAGGGCAGCACAGTCCACATCAAGATCATGCGCGTCGGCATCAAGGAGCCGATCCCCCTCACGATCACCCGCGCGGCCATCCCCACCAATTCCATCTCCAATATGTTGATGATCCGGCCCGGCGTCGGTTACATCCGCATCAAAGACTTCACTTCGACCACGGTCCGCGAGCTCGACGAAGCGATCGACAAACTGCGGGCTTCCGGAATGCAGCGCCTCGTTCTCGACCTTCGGCAGAACCCGGGCGGCCTGCTGGACGCCGCCGTCGGTGTGGCCGACCACTTCCTCGACAAGGGGCAGATGATCGTCTACACCAAGGGCCGGACCCCCGACTCCGCGCAGGACTACGTTGCGCCGGGCAAGCACCGCCGGCTGGAGATGCCGGTCGTGGTGGTGGTCAACAAGGGCAGCGCGTCGGCTTCTGAGATTGTGGCGGGAGCCATCCAGGACCACGACCGTGGGCTGGTGGTCGGTGAGACCAGCTGGGGCAAGGGCCTCGTCCAGAGCGTCTACACACTTCAGTACGGAGCCGGCCTGGCCCTCACCACATCGAAGTACTACACGCCCTCCGGCCGCAACATCCAGCGCGACTACAGCTCCTTCTACGATTACTACGTGGCGGACGAAAACGAGGACGGCAGCGGCACTGAGGTGCCGCTGAAGGATCGCAAGCAGTTCAAGACGGACACCGGCCGGATCGTCTACGGCGGCGGCGGGATCACTCCGGATGTCTTCGTCAAGCCGGCTCCTCTGTCGCGAGCCACGCAGCTCCTCGAAGTGCGCAGCGTGCTGTTCAACTATGGGGTGGAGTACGCCGCCAAGCATCCCGACCTCAACAAGGATCTGGTCATTTCCCCGCAGCTGATCGAAGAGTTCGTGCAGTTCGCATCGGATAAGGATGTCGCGCCGCTGTCCGAGATTCGCGACGCGCTGCAGAAGCCGAACGACAGGACGTACATCGAACGGGCCTTGAAAGCGGAGATCATCGCGGCGAAATTCGGCTTCGATGCGTCGTATCCCTTCCGGCTTCAGGGGGACAGTCAGATCGAGCGAGCCATCGAGCTGTTCCCGGAGTCGCAGAAGCTCGCCCTCAAGGCGGCCGATGCGCGTCTTCACGGAACCCTGCCCGGAACCGAAGCACCGGGTACTCGGGCCGCGCAGGCCAATCCGCATTCGCGTTAGCCCGCACACGACGGGGACGGGAAGGCATCACCTTCCCGTCCCTGATTCTTCAGTTCCTGCTAGAGTCCACCCCCGCACGCGGCCCGAAGAGTCTGAGCCGGTCGCCGCGAAGCTGACCCGATACTTGCTACTCATGATTCGCGGTGCTACTTTGTCGCCGCTTTTGCACAGGGGAGAACCGCAACGTGCCTGAACTCGGAAAGAAGTTTAACTGCTATAGCTGCCACACCAAGTTTTACGACCTGGGGAAACCCATTCCTCTCTGCCCGAAATGCGGAGCCGATCAGCGCGACGCAGAAGAGGCGCCGCTGATCACGCCATCGCGCAGCCGTGCTTCGCGCGCTGCGGCCGTCGTGGTCGAACCGGTGGACGACGATTTCGCCGCGGAGGGCGAAACGCCCGCACGGCCCGTCGTGGAAGGTGAAGAGGAAGAAGAAGCGGTTCCTGAGGCCGATCGCGAAGAAGTCGAAGACGACAGCGACGAA
>JBDSGC010000335.1:0-9447 GCA_039919215.1 Thermoanaerobaculia bacterium
CAGGGCGAAAAGCCAGCGCGGCAGGCCGGGTTATTTCGGCTTGTACTCGTTGAAGAAGACCTTGACCTGACCTTCCTGACGCAATTCCTGAGCCGTCTTGGGACGACGCGACTCGCGTACCTTGTACGCAAAGTACGAGGCCACCGCCACGATGAGCGTGACCACGATGGAGAGGAAGATGAGAATGGCGAGCATGTTGACCCAGTCGAATCGCATGATGAAGACCCCTTTTGCAGCAGATTAGATGCGGCCCTTGCGGGCGAGTTTTCCCCACGACATATCGAGACCGATCAGCTCCTCAAGTGTGGCGAACAGTTTGGTCACGTCGATGATGAGAACGTAAAACATCCGGTAGAAGATCGAGTAGATGGCCAGGCCAATGTCCTCGCGCTCCATCATGATGGCGTGGAAGGCGATCAGCAGATCGAGGATGGTCAGAAGGATCCACCACATCACCAGCAGCTTGGTCATGCCGTAGATCAGAGCCACCCACACGAAGAATACGTTGCTCAGAATGTTCATGGCCGGCCAGGCCAGCCCCTCGAAAATCATGTACCACAGCGAGAGAGGGGTGGTGATGTTGCCACCGGAGCGGGTCAGGAGGTGCTTCTGCTTCCTGAGGGCCTGCAGAATGCCCCGGCTCCAGCGATATCGCTGCTTGATGATGTCGTTGAGAACCTCCGGCGCTTCCGTGTAGGCCACCGCTTTCGGCTCGTAATTGATCTTCCACCCGCCGGCCAGCATCTTGACCGTCATGTCGAAGTCTTCAGCGAAGGTGTCGCTGTCATACCCGCCCGTCCCTTCGATGGCGGTCCTGCGGAAAATGCCGATGGGCCCCGGGATGACGTTCACCGTCCTGAAGAACGCCTGGGCGTTGCGGACGATGTTCAAGCCTTCGATGTATTCGAGCGCCTGCAGCTTGGTCCAGATGTTGTGACGGTTGATGACCTTCACGTTCCCGGCAACGGCGCCGACGCTGGGATCGATGAAGTGCTTGACCGCGTATCGGAGGGCTTCCGGAGTGAGGCGGGAGTCGCTGTCCATGCACACCACGATCGGTGCTTTGGAGCGGCGGATGCCGTAGTTGAGGGTGTCCGCCTTGCCGCTGTTTTCCTTCCGGAAGACGGATACGCGAACGCCGTAGTGATTCCCCTCGAACTCCTTCATCTTGTCGTACGTCCCGTCGCTCGACCCGTCGTCGACGGCGATGATCTCGTAGTAGGGATAACGAAGCTCCAGCAATGAAGACAGCGACGCGGTGATCACTTCGACCTCATTGAAGGCCGGGACGATGATGGAGACGAAGGGGAAGGATTCCGGCGGATCGTCGTTCGCCAGCTCCCGGGCGTGCAGGTAGCTGAACCACACCAGCAGGAAGTGCCGCAGGATCAGCAGAACCAGGAAGGTGCCCAATGTGACCACCAGAGCCCTTACGAAGATCGGACCCAGACGCTGCGGATAGCGGAACAACAGCACGGTGACGAACACCACCAGCGCGATGATCAGCACCGAGATGATCAGCTGGACCTTGGGGCGCATCGGTTTCTTGACCGGAGGAGGCTGCGGGGTGTTGATGTTGTCGGGCGCGTTGTTGATGTTGTCGGAAGCGGTCAACGGTTCGTTCGTCATCGGCGTGTCTCCCCCGGGCCCGGGATCAGCGGAGAGGAACCCGACAGGGGCCGGGTGTCGTAGTAGTAAGGATTGCGATCAGGCTCGTTGCCACGACCATAGAGCTGCTTCAGCCGGAATCCGACGAACCAGTGCCGCTGCCAGTAATTCAGAAATTGATCAGACGATCCGCCGAAGGGAGAGATGGAGCCGAACCGCCCGCTCTTGCCGTACCCGTAGTTGCCCACCAGATCGATGCGATCGTTCACCGGAACGGTCACGTTCGCATCGAACGAGCGCAGGTCGGAGCTCCGTCCCGATTCATACGAGCGGCCCGCTTTCCCTTCCACGTTCCAGAAGAAGCGGTTTCGGATGTTCTGACCGACCTGCAGCACACCGGCGAAAGAGCGGTAGTCGTGCGGCGAGTAGTAGCGCGGAGTGCGGAAGTCGTAGCGGAGATAGCGCCCGTCCGCTTTGATGGCCACGAAGGGCTGCTTGAACAGACGATAGGTGAGCAGACCGTGAGCGGCCTGCCGCTTGTTGTCGTCGGAGATCGATCCGAACGAGGCGTCCCCCAGCCAGGACCAGTGCCCGCCGGTGTTGTGGTCGTAATGACCGCGCAGGTCGTTGATGGAGATGGGATCGTTGAGCAGCGAGCCCGGTCCCGTCGGCGTATTGGCCAGCGAGTTCAGCGTGAACACGTCGTACACCAGGTCGTAATGATTGAAGTCCAGAACCCAGCGGCTCTGGAGGTTGGGCAGCCACTCGGCGCCCACACCGAAGAACGGTCTCGTTCCCAGCCCGCGATCGTAAAGGTTCGCTCCCACCCGCCCATGAAAGCTGAGCTGATCGCTTTTCCGATAGTTTGCTCCGCCGCTGATCACATTGGCGAACACGCTGTCTCCCAGACGCTCAAACTCGTGACGGCCCAACGACAGGTCGTATGCGGTCCGCTGGGACAGCCACTTCTGTGCGGTTAGATCGATCTGCTTGAGGGTGAATCGTGTGGAGTCGGTCGAGTAGGTGTAGCGGCCATCCACCGTGGAGGTAGGCCTCACGTGGCGGACCAGGTCGAGCTCCTGACGGGCGGGCATGAAGCCGGGATCCAGCGCCAGAGCCTGCGTCTGATCGGCCACGGCAGTGTCGTTCCATCCGTACCAGCGATAGATCTGACCGAGATTGAAGTAGGCCTTGGGGGGGACGTCGGTGTAGAGATTCGACCGCGGATTTGCGGAGAGATCGGTCAGCTGGCGGAATTGCGCCATGGCCGCGCCGAAGTCTGATTCGTAGGAGAGCACCTGCGCGTACTCCAGGCGCAGATCAGCGCGCTCGGGGCGAGTGGCCAGAAGAATCTCGTATTGATGCGCCGACGCGTCGTAGCGCTGATCCCAGCTCAACACGCGCGCGTACTGCGTGCGGGCCGCGAGGTCGTCGGGATGGGCCTTCAGGTAACGCTCATAGAGCCGCTCGGAGGCTCGGTAGTCGGCCAGGGCGGTGTACTCCTTTGCCAGCGCCAGCACCTGATCGGGACTGGCGGACGCTTCCTGTGCCTCCAACGCCTTCCGCCGGTCTTCGAGTTTTGCCAGCTCCTGCTCTCGTCGGTCTTTGGCCGAACGCTCGATCTCGTCGAGCCCGTCCATCTTCTGGTTGCTATGCTCGCGGATGAACTTCGTCGTGGCCAGCACCTCGGAGTAACGGCCGGCGTCGAGGAGAAGCCTGGCTTTCTCCATCTGCAGTGCGAGGTTGTACGGCTCCAGCTCGATCAACCGGGCCACTCGCTCCAGACGCAGTTCGGGAGAGGCTGACAGTTGCTGCGACAGCAACTTCGACTGGCCGGCCGCCGGATTGGCGGCGACGAAGTCGTTGAGCATCTTGATCGCTCCGTCCCGGTTTCCGCTCCAGGCCATGGCGTTGGCCAGAGCAACCGCATTGTCATCGGTACGGTTGGCGTCGAAGGTCTTCTGGAGCGAGTCCACGGCAGCGCGCGACGCACCCATCCACGAGAGCAGCCGGCCGTACTCGAGCTGAAGCTCCGGCGTCGACTGTTCCCTGAGAAGTGCCGAGTACAGCCGCTCCGACTCGTCGAGCCGGCTGGACCAAGCCAGCGCACGCGCGTGACGCATCCGCGTGTCCCGGTCGAGCAACGCGCCGGGGAGACGGGCATACACATCAGCGGCGGCGCTGTAGCTTCCCGCTTCGAACAGAGCGTTGGCCAGCACCAGACGATCCTGATCGGTGGCTCCTTCCTTCTGCGCGTTCGCCTCGGCTTGAGAGATGTTGCGATCCTGAACTTCCTTCAGCCCCTTGTTCGCCGCTTCGCGCAGCGTGGTGGCTTCGGCATCATTCGGGTCGGCGATCAGGAGTCGAGCAGCGATCTTCGAGGCTTCGTAGTACCGCTGGACCTGCAGGAACAGTTGCGCCAGCTCCAGCTGTTCGGCCCTCGAAGCGTTGCCGGCCACCATCGTCGCTTCCAGCGGCGTGATCCTGGCGTAGGGGTCCTGGCCGGACGCAGTCATCGCGGCAAGGGATACGGCGATGACCATCAGAATCTTGAGAGACCTCATTTTGACCTTCCCTGTGGAGGTGTGGTTGGCGTTCTCACCGGCTGCAAATGGCACTCACTCAGTCCGGCCGATTGTGCAAGGGCGATTCCACTATCGAGGGGGAGGCGGACTCGTCGTCGTCTTACTGGTTGTCGTAGGACTCGTTGTCGTGGGACTCGTTGTCGTGGGACTCGCGGCCTGCGCGGTTGCGGTTGCGGTTGCGGTTGTGCTCGCCGGTCCGGGCCTGGTGGCTGTGCTGGAGCTCGACGCTCCTGTTCGGGCAGGAGTGGGTGTGGTTGCGGCAGGTGGTTTCTGCGCATCGCGCAGGCGGATCGCCGCGACTTTCTGGGCCTCGGCGTCGTCGTCGCACGACACCAGATCTTTTTTCAGCACCACCGCCAGGTGATCGCCCACGCGCCGCTCCACGCCATCCGCCGGTCGATTGACGATCCGGTCGGAGACCCACATGGCGCTCGATCCACCCCCGTCCAGGTTCAGCGCGGAACAGGCGTTCAGCCGTTCATGCATGAATTCGCCGAGTTGCGCCAGCGTCATCCCCGGGATCCCGGTGCGACGTCCGTCCGCGACGACGAGAAACAGAGTCTTGCGATCCTCAGTGAGTCCTACCGCCGTCCGCGGATGAGGAGCGCGCGTGAAAGCGTCGCTACCCGGAAGTTCGGTGGGCGAGAGGACATCGCAGTCCACAATCAGGGACGGCCAGCCGGACATCGCAGTCTCCACCCATTCCTCCGGAGTGTCGGTGAGCTTCGTCTCGGAGGGACGGGTGATCCGACCCTTCTGACTCCCCAGAACCAAGAGTCCTTCCCGGCGGGTCTTCTTCACGTCTTCCCATTCGCCGCACGGGCCGACGGTCATCCCGATGGGGCTGAACTTCTCATCGAAGTAGTCTCCGTTGATGGCCACGACCGCGTGCTCCATGTGAGCCAGGTCGGAGACGCGCGTCCCCTTTTCCGACTCGCGTGAAGCGATCACTTCGATCTGATCGTTCGTCAGGTCCACGCGAGAGACGTGGACGTCGAAATTCTGCTCGCGGAACTGCTGGTAGTCGACTCCGGGAGCCACCGTCTTCCAGTCCGCGAACGCGGAGGACGTGGTCAGGATCGCCAGGAGAAGGAGAACGTGGGGTTTCGGGGTCATGGGCCCGGCTCGTTTCAAACGGTGTGCCGCATCCGCGCGCGGATCGACGCAACCTTCACCACACCTTGGCACTTACGATGCAGCGGGCCGCCCTGAGTCCTTTGATGCCGTCCAATCCCTCCGACCGCAATCGCGTTCCTACGCGCTTCCAGCCCACCAATCCGGATGGCACCCTCCGGCCCACCCGCCTCGATCCCGGTGAAGGTGCACCATTGGAGGCACCTCGCGCCACCCGCAGTCAGTCGGTGATCGAGATCATCCTCTTCGTCGTGTTCGGCGGCCTGATCATCCTCGCCGGCATCGCGCTCTACACCACCTACTCGCCGAAGCACCGCCTGGTGCCAAACCTCGTGGAGGCAGGACTGCACGACGACCGGGTCAACATCCTTCTGTTCGGAGTGGGCGGCGAGAACCATCCGCAGAAGGACGAACTGGCCGACTCCATCATGCTGCTCAGCCTCAAGCCTTCCACCCAGCAGGCCGCGCTGGTTTCCATCCCCCGCGATCTCTGGGTCAAGCTCGGGCCTTACGGAACGCACCGCATCAACTACGCCCACGCGGCGGGAGGCTCAAGCGGGTATCCGGGCGAAGGTCCCGGGCTTCTGGCCGACACGGTCTCCCGCGTATTCAACCAACCGGTTCATGCCTTCGTGCGCATCGACTTCCGCGCCTTCGAGAAGATCGTCGACGATCTCGGGGGGATCGACATCGACTGCCAGCGCGGCTTCTACGACTTCCTGTTCAAAGACGGTTTCGCCAAGGGTCCTCATCATCTCGACGGCAAGCGCGCCTTGGCGTATGCGCGCTATCGGTACGTCATCGGTCCCGAGGGGGACAACTTCGCGCGGGAACTGCGGCAGCAGCAGGTGATCAACGCGGCGAGGGAAAAAGCACAGCACATCAGTCCTGCCGCAGTGATGCATCTGCTCACGGCGATGTCCACGCTTTCGGCGAGCACGATGACCAACCTGACCACTCCGCAGATGGTCACTCTCTATCGCAGGTTTCACGAGATCCAGCCGTCGAAAATCCGGCATGTGTCGCTGAAGCCGGTCACCCAGCTTTTCGAGGTGACCAGAATCGCCGAACCTGGGCAGGCCGTACGCACGCGGACCGGTGACGATCGCGAGCTGCAGGCAGTGGAAGCGTCCATTTTCTCCAGCGAAGCGCAGATCGCCACCGAAGACCAGATCCAGATCTCCACTCCGGCGACCACCTCTTCTCCGGCTCAGCCGGACCCTCCTGCCCCTCCCCCGCACTGATTCCATCTCCCTTGCTGCGCCGTGCAACGCCGCTGGTCGTCCATCGCCCCATGCAAAATCCGAGAAGACCTGACCGCCGTTGTTCGCGGGTGCCGAACCGCCCGCACGCCGTCCGGTGAGTGGCGCGCGTGTTGCTAAACATCGGTCCGGTTGGCGTGATTCACGCCGGAAAACGGGATGCATTCGCTCCCTACCGAGGAAGAGGAACTTATGAACGGCTCGACCGACACACGATCGAACAACGAGAATGCCACTTCCGCCGCACGCAAGTCCGGGGCAGACTCTGAGACGGAAACGCCGAAGGAGCAGCCATCGGCGCCCTCCTCCGACCGCATCATCAGCGGAATCGACCTTCTCGACTTCGGCGCGGGTGGGATGCTGCCCCAGAAGGTCTATCTGGTCCGTGGCGGAAGCGGTGTGGGTAAGAGCCTTCTCGGTCTTCAGTACCTCACTCGCGGCCTCGAACTGCAGGAGCCAGGAGTGCTCATCACCGATCAGCGTCCTGAGAATGTTCTGGAGCAGGCCAAATCGATCGGGTTCGCCATCGAGGAGTCTGTGCGTCGCGGGCAGCTGACCATCCTCAATCCCAGCCAGCATTACTTTGAGCTGGTGGAGAGTCCCGCCGACGTTCAGGCCATCGTCGAAGAGCTGGGCGATTTGATCAAGCGCGTAGGCGCGCGGCGCCTGGTGGTCGACCCCGTCTTCAGCCTGATCAACACCTCCTATTCCGCGCACTTCGCCCTGGCCATCACCCAGTCGATGCTCAACGCGCTGGAAGACCTGCCGGTCACCACGATGCTCATCGCACCGCAAACGGACGACAACGCGGAGATGAACCCCATCCTCCGGCAGCTCGAGCAGAACGCCTTCGGTGTCATCGATCTCACGCAGGACACCCGCACCGGCGGGCGGCTCATGCAGCTCTCCAAGTTGCGGTACGCCAACAGCGAGAACCTTTCCGCGCACTACCGAATCCTCAATGGCCGCGGCCTGATCAACTACAAAGGGGAAGGCGAAAGCGTCTCCGACGTCACCAAGCCGTGGGAAGAAAGCGCTCCCGCGGCCCGCACCGTTCTGCTGCTGGGCGCGCCCCCCGACACCATCAAGAGAGTCAAGGAAGTCCTGGGAAGCGATTATCAGGTGCAGGCAGAAGCAGATCTGAAGACCGGTGTGGAGCGAGCGAAGAAAGAACGCCCCGCTCTGGTGCTGGTCACCCCGGCGCGATCGATGGGATCGGTCAGCGCCATCCTAGACCTCGCGCAGAATGCTTCCTCCTCCATCGCCTTTCTCTCCCCCTCTGCCAATCGACAGGCAGACAAGGTGCTTTATCTTCGCGCCGGCGCGGACGACTTCATCACCGAGCCGTTCACTCCGGCAGAGTTCTGTGCGCGCGTCGACGCACTCATCCGCCGCAGCGGTCGCCGCCTGAACTTGCGCGACTCGCAGATGGGAAACATCACGCCGGAAGAAATGTCGGCATTGATGAGCAGCGGCGACGCCACTCCTCAGCGCAAGGCCTCCGTCATCACCTCCAACAACGGAAAGGTCCAGTTCGACCGTGAGTTTCAGGATCGCCTGCAGCGCAACGTGGAGACGGTCTCCAAGTTCGACCAGCCCTTCGCCCTTTATTGGATCAAGGGCAAAGAGAACGATCCCAACTTCAACAAGTCGCTGGCCCAGTTGTGCAGGCAGGAAGACGTCGTCTGCCACAATCGGGGCGGAGAGTTCGTGGCCATTCTCACCGGCGTGGACCAGAACGGTGTCAAGGGATTCGAGAGCCGGTTGAGCGAGAAAATGGGTGGCGCCGTCAGCGGAGATCAGGTGCGCAAAGGCTACTCCCTGCACAAGCCGGGCGAGTCGACGGAAGGGTTCGTCCAGCGCTCAACAGATTCGCGCTGACGCTGTTTCTTAGATCGTAAAATTTCCAGGCGGGCAGCAATGCCCGCCGTTTTCATCTTTAGGCAGGTGGGCCGCCTACGACTGCTGGATCACCGATTGACGCCTCCCGGAGCCAGCTCCGCCCGCCTATAATCGCCCGCCCATGAACCCGGAGCGCGCGCAACTCGAAGACATCCTGCGATCGCTCCGATCTCCCGCCCTTCGCTACGCCGACATCCGCTTTACCGAAACGCATGACGACCACGTTCGCGTCCGCAACGGTGAGGTGGAATCGCTCTCCTCGACGGTGGATCGCGCCGTGGGCGTCCGGGTGCTTTCCGGCAACGGCTGGGGCTTCGCCGCCTCCAGCGACGTCAGCGAAGCCTCGGTCCGGGCCACCGCCCTCCGGGCCCTCGAGGTCGCGGCGGCCAGCAACCTGGCCACCCGAGAGACTGTGGTCCTCAGCGAGGTCGAGGCGGTCGTTGACTCCTGGGCCTCTCCCTATCGCATCGACCCCTGGTCCATCTCGTTGCGGCAGCGCATCGATCATCTTCTGGCGGCCACCGAACCGATGCGCGGCGATCCGAGAATTCATCAGGTCTCCGGGGATCTCTCCTCCTACCGGCAGCTCAAGCGCTTCGCCTCCAGCATCGGCAGCTATCTCGAACAGACCACCACACAGATGGGTGGCGGCATCGAGGCGGTGGCCATCGAAGAGGGCGAGTTCCAGCGGCGGACGTATCCCAATCCGTTCGGCGGCGACTACCAGGCCGCCGGATGGGAGTTCATCGAGAGCCTGAACCTGCCGGCCAAAGCCCTGCAGGTGCGCGATGAGGCGCTCGCGCTACTGCGCGCGCCGAAGGCTCCCTCCGGCCGTCATGACCTGATCATCGGATCGGCGCAGCTGGCATTGCAGGTTCACGAATCCTGCGGCCATCCCACCGAGCTCGATCGCGCACTGGGGCTGGAGCTCTCGCTCGCCGGCGGCTCGTTCCTGC
>JBDSGC010000336.1:0-3039 GCA_039919215.1 Thermoanaerobaculia bacterium
GCTTCGCGGACCCTCTCCCCGCTGCGGCGGGGAGAGGGAACTCGCGTGAGGATGTGTCACCGAGATCTCAACAGCGCTGCATCGCGCCGTTCCTCAGCTCAGAGGTTGTGAAGAAGATCGCCCAAACCGTCATCCTGAGCGGCGTGGGTGGTGGGCGGGAAGCGAAGGATCTGCAATCACGAGGATGTTGCTGGGAGCAGTTGCGTCGATGCAGATCCTTCGCCGTCTGCCCGGCTCAGGATGACGATCGGTCACTCCATCGGTGCGACATCCACGATCGCGCTTCGTGGCGTGGGCGGAGGAACGCGGTGTGGGAGTAGTCCGAGGATCAGGCCGGTGATCAGGCCGCCCATGTGCGCGACGTTGTCGATGAAGGGGACGAAAAAGCCGATGGCCATGTTCACCACGATCCAGAACACCAGCTGGCTGAGAAGGCTCTTGGTCCAGGCCTGATGGCGGTACTGCGGAGAGCGCCGGATGGAGAAGATGAAAGCGCCGAGGACGCCGAAGATCGCGCCGCTGGCCCCGACGGCGGGGCCGTGGTTGTAGAGCGAGCTGGCCATGCCGGCAAAGATCCCGCTGATGAAGTAGATGGTGGCGAAACGCTTCGAGCCAAACAGCGATTCGTAAAGGCTGCCCAGCTGGTACAGAGCCCAGGAGTTGGTGGCCCAATGCACCCAGCTTCCGTGGAGAAAGAGCGAGGCCACCAGTCGCCACAGCTCGCCGCGCTGCAGCAGTCCGGGAACGATGGCGCCCATCTGCACCATGGCCTCGTCGCTGGTGAAGGCGTTGGTGGCGACCTCGAAGGCGAAGACCACGCCGATGATCACCAGCAGCGCCAGAGTGACCGGAGCCCGCTTCCTCATGCGCGCGGCTCCATCATCGAGGAAACGCGGCGCATCAGAAAGTGAGCCAGCCGGGGGAACGTTTCCTTCAGTCGCATGAATGCAGCCGCTCCTGCCGGGAGGACCTGCCGGTAACCGGCACTCTCGGCCGCGTCGGCGATGGCACGGGCGATCCGCTCCGGCTTCACTGCCAGGATCAGTCGCGACGCGCCCGGCATCTTGTCCCGCTCCGCCTTCTCGAAGAATCCGGTCTCGGTGGTGCCGGGGCAGATGAGCGACACCTGCACTCCACGTCCCAGCACCTCATCGCGCAACGCTTCGGAGAAGCCGATCATCGCGAACTTCGTTGCACAATAGCCGCCCATCCGCGCGTAGCCCATGATTCCTGCAATGGAGGCCACGTTGACGATCGCTCCGGCGCTGCGCGCAAGCATCTGAGGAAGCACCGCCTGCGTGCACCAGACCATCCCGAAGTAATTGGTGCGCATCATCGCCTCCAGGTCGTCCGGGCTGGCCGACTCGATGGCGTCGAAGACGGCGAATCCGGCATTGTTGACCAGGACGTCCACTCGGCCTGCCTCAGCGAGGAGCCTGTCGCAGTCCTGCCGCAGGCTGACGTCGGCCACCACGACCGCGCACTGGGCACCTTCCGCGCGGCAGAGAGCGGCCACCTCCTCGAGCAGGTTGCGGCGTCGCGCGGCGAGAACGAGACTGGCGCCGCGGCGAGCGAGTTCCAGCGCCGTGGCCCGGCCGATTCCGCTGGACGCGCCGGTGATCACGACCCGCTGGTTACTCAGTGACGTCACGCGGCAATCGTCTCACATCGAAATGTCGCGGAGCGCACCTTCGAGCGACCTCGCAACTGCGCCCGCTTTCGTCCAAGTCAACCCGCCGAAAACGCTCCGGAAAATGGCAGATTGTTCGCATTGACTGGCATTTGAGCGAAACCTATACTCCGGCCAAATCCTCAGTCCGGCTCGAAACGGCCGTGGATCGCACCGATCGCACTCTCAGGAGGCCCTCCATGCCGTTCGAAGAGGTCAAGAAAGTCTGGATGAACGGGCGGCTCGTCGATTTCGCCGACGCCAAGATTCATGTTTTCACTCATGCCCTGCATTACGGATCGGGCATCTTCGAAGGCATCCGCTGCTACAACACCAGGAATCAGGGTCCGGCGATCTTCCGTCTGGCCGAACACACCCGCCGGATGTACGACAGCTGCAAGATTTATCGGATGGAGATTCCCTTCACTCCGGAGGAATTCACCAAGGCCTGCATCGATACCGTCGCCGCCAACGAGTTCGACGACTGCTACCTTCGTCCGGTGGCATACCGCGGCTTTCACTCCCTCGGCGTCTTCCCACAGTCCTGCCCGGTGGACCTCATGGTTGGCGCCTGGAAGTGGGGCAAGTACCTCGGTCCCGAAGCCATCGAGCAGGGCGTCGACGTGAAGGTGTCCTCCTGGAATCGGATGGCCCCCAACACCTTTCCTTCGCTGGCCAAAGCCACCGGCAACTACATGAACTCGATCCTGATCAGGCAGGATGCCGCCATCGACGGCTACTCCGAAGGAATCGCCCTCGATGTGAACGGATATGTGAGCGAAGGTTCCGGCGAGAACGTTTTCATCATCCGCGACGGCAAGATCATGACCCCGCCTCTGGGCGCGTCGATCCTGGCCGGGATTACGCGCGCCAGCGTCGTCAAGATCGCTCGCGACCTTGGATTCGAAGTGGTGGAGAGTCTCATCCCTCGCGAACTGCTCTACGTTGCCGACGAGATCTTCTTCACCGGAACCGCCGCCGAGGTCACCCCCGTCCGCAGCATCGACCGCATCCCGGTCGGCAACGGCAAGCGGGGTCCGATCACGGAACGCATCCAGAAAGAGTTCTTCGACTACATCGCCGGCGAGATCCCCGACCGCTACGGTTGGTTCACCCCGGTCTACGCCGATCGTGAAGCGGCGAGGCGCAAGCCAGCGCTGGTGGCCAGCTGAGAGAATCGTCGTCCCGGGGGAGCCTGGTGCGCGCGATTCCCCGGCTTCGTCGAGCCGGCTGGAAGCCGTCCGTTCCGAAGGCGGCCCTCGCTCAGAGCCTGTAAAGAGATCCCCAACCCGTCATCCTGAGCGGCGTGGGTGGCGCGGGCGGGAAGCGAAGGATCTGCAATCACGAGGATGTTGCTGGGAGCAGGTGCG
>JBDSGC010000337.1:0-2964 GCA_039919215.1 Thermoanaerobaculia bacterium
CGGAGACTGAGCGGGTTCGCGACGAGATCATCGCCGCTCTGGAGAGGGCACCGGCGCCTCGGGACGTGTTCCAGAAACCGTTGGACCGGCCCGTTTTGATCCTGCTCCTGGAAGACGACGCGGTCTCTTCCGCGCTGATCGAGGGCTTCCTGATCGACGCGGGCTACGAAGTGGTTTGCGTCAACGATGGAGCGGACGCCCTGCTCGAGATCGGCCGACATGAATTTGACATCCTCGTTCTCGACGTCAACGTGCCGACCCTCAGTGGCCTGCGCCTGTTTGAGATCATGATCCAGAAGGGGATGGAGACTCCAGCGATCTTCGTCACTGGTGTGGCTGGACCGGAGGTCGAAGCGCGCAGCCTGGAAATCGGAGCAGCCGACTTTCTCCGCAAGCCGATCCGCAAGGAAGTGCTGCTCCCGCGAGTCCGCTCGATCCTGCAGCGACGAGAGCACGCGCGCCAGGCCAAGTGAACGCCGCGATCGACTCGCGCATGGAAGCCACTGAGCTTCAGAAGAGGACCCGGGCGCGCCACCTGGCGGTCCGCGAGATTCCGGTACTGCGCATCGTCGGATCGGTCCTCCTCTCCGCCGGCGTCTTCGTCAACAATCGCTATCTCCTCCACGAGAACTCGCTGGTCCCCTGGATCGAGATCACCGTGATCATGGCGGTCTACTGCGCGCTTTCCTGGGCCATGCTGACCCTTTTTTATGATCGCGTGCCTTTCGACCTGAGCCTGGTGTTCCTGCTGGTCGATCTGCCAGTCTGGACTCTGGCGATCTACTACGCCGGAGCGGAGCGGAGCTGGCTGGACTACATCCTGTTCATGCGGGTGGCCGATCAGACCCAGACCACCTTCCGCCGGTGCATCGGGTTCGTGGTGGCCGCGACGCTCTGCTATGCCTCCATGCTGGCGTGGATCATCGTGGTCGATGGACGGGCCATCTCCGAGTCGTACATGGTGGCCAAGCTTCTCTTCATCTCTCTGGGTGGTTTCTACATTGCCCTGTCTGCACGGACATCGGAGCGCCGGAGGGCCGCCGTCGCCCGCTCCATCCGCGTTTCCCGCGATCTGATCGGCCGCCTGGAATCCCAGTCGCTCGACCTCCGGGAAGCGCGGGAGCAGGCCGACGACGCCAGCGCGGCCAAGAGCGAGTTTCTGGCAAACATGTCCCACGAGATGCGCACGCCGCTGCACGGCATTCTGGGCATGCTGCAGCTGTCCATCGACAGCGAGACCTCTCCCGATCGGGTCCGCCAGCTGCAGATGGCGCGACGGTCGGCGGAGGCACTGCTGTCGACCATCGGCGACATCCTCGATTTCTCGAAGATCGAGGCCCGGAAGCTCGACCTGGAGCCGGTCTACTTCTCGCTCCGCGACATTGTCGGCGAAACGCTCAAGTCGCTGGCCTTCACCGCTGCCGAAAAGGATCTCCCGCTGTCGTTCTCCATTCGCCCGGAGGTGCCTGAGCGGGTGTGGGGCGACCCGCTGCGGCTCCGGCAGGTGCTGGTCAATCTGATCGGCAATGCGATCAAGTTCACCCGGTCAGGTGAGATTGTGGTGTCCGTCTTTCTACGGACGCCCTCGGAGAACGACTCGCCGATGGTGTTCGAGGTCCGCGATACCGGGATCGGCATCGATCCCTCGAAGCGCGAGGAGATTTTTCGTCCGTTCTCCCAGGCGGATCCCTCCCACTCCCGGCGCTATGGCGGCACCGGTCTGGGACTGGCCATCGTCTCCCGTCTGGCGGAGGCCATGGGGGGAACCATCGAGATGGAGAGCGAGCTGGGGACGGGCAGTGTCTTCCGGCTGGTGGCAGTTCTGCCCTCCGACCCCATGGGTGCGCCGCCGGCGATGGCCTGGGAACGAATGCTGTCCGGCATGCGCATCCTGGTCATCGAGCCCTTCGCCACGTCGCGGGCGATCATCCGCGACATCCTGACCGCCCGGGGTGTAGAGGTCCACGCCTTTGCAACGCTGGAAGAGGCCCGGCCGATGCCGCTCCGGCGCTTTGCCTGCCTGGTTGCCGACGCGCCGATCATCGGGTCGATGATTCCGGTCGTTCGCATCGTGTCTCCTCTCGATCGCGAGCACGAGGCAGGGGTGACCCTGACGCGACCGGTGGCGGAGCGCGAACTGATCGAGGCCATCGGCGAGGCGGTAGGGATCGCAGAACGGGGAGCGACCTTCACTCTGCAGCGACAGCCTCCCAGCGAGAGCGTGCGGAGCGTGCTGGTCGTCGACGATCATCCGGTCAACCTGGAGTTCGCCCTGGAGGCGCTCCGGCGGATGGGACATCTTGCCACTCCCGCCTCCAGCGGCGAGGAAGCGCTCGACCTCCTGAGCCGGCGCCGTTTCGATCTCGTTTTGATGGACGTGCAGATGCCGGGAATCGACGGCCTGGAGGCCACACGGCGCTTCCGGGGGTCCGAGGCCGGCGGTCACATGATGATCGTGGCCCTCACCGCACACACCACCAGGGAGATCCGCGACGCCTGTCTGGAGGCTGGTTGCGATGCGGTGCTGGCGAAACCGCTGAGTCGGTCCGCTCTGGCCGAGGTGCTCCGCGGGTCGGCCGAGCCACCCCCGCAGCGGTACGACTCCATCCTCGAGTCCGTGCATGGCAATCTGCAGTTGCTGGCGCGCGTCCGCGCTGCCTTCGCAGTCCAGACGCCCCGGCTGCTCCAGGCCATGCGGGAGGCTGTCGACAGGCAGGACGGTGTGGCGCTCTACCAGAGCGCGCATACCCTGAAAGGTTCGATCAGCAACTTCCCGGTGCCGGACGCCGTCCACGCCGCCGGCGAAGTCGAGCTCGCAGGAAAGAGTGCCTCGTTCGAACGCGCCTCGGAACTCATTCCGCTCCTCGAAGCGAGACTCCGCGATCTCGAACGCCAGATCGATGCAGCGCTGGGGTAGGCCGGCACGGCACGATGCGCAGCGATTGATGGTGAGAAACGGCGCCT
>JBDSGC010000338.1:0-3014 GCA_039919215.1 Thermoanaerobaculia bacterium
CGGCTGCACTAGAATCGCCGCATGAAACGAATCGTCATCGTTCTGGTCCTCGCTCTTTCTCTGGCCGCGATCTCCGCAAGGGCCAAAGACTCCGCAAAAAAGCCTTTCACCGTCGTCGAGGCGACCATCCCCGAGATGCAGGCCGCGCTTCGCTCCGGCCGGGTGACCTCGCGCGATCTGGTGTTGCAGTCGCTGGCGCGCATCGCCACATGGGAAGACAAGCTCAACGCCGTGATCACGGTGAACCCCGCGGCGCTGGACGAGGCCGACCAACTCGATCGCGAACGGGCAGCGGGAAAGATCCGCGGACCCCTGCACGGCATCCCCGTGGCCTTGAAGGACAACATCCACACCACCAACATGCCGACCACCGGCGGCGCGCTGGTGTTCGATGGCCTGGTTCCCCCGTATGAAGCGACCCTGACCAGAAATCTTCGCGACGCCGGCGCGCTGATCATCGCCAAGACGCAGATGACCGAGCTGGCCAACTGGGTGTCCGGCGGGTCGAATCCGATGCCCAACAACTACAACTCGCTTCACGGGTATGGGATCAATCCGTACGACCCGCGGAGAGATCCTCGCGAAGCCACCTTCGATGGAAGACCGGTCCTCAACACTGGCGGATCGAGCTCCGGCGCAGGAACCGCGGCGAGCTTCTGGGCAGCGAACGTGGGGACGGAGACGTCCGGATCGATTCTCAGCCCGGCCAATCAGAACATGCTGGCGGCAGTGAAGCCAACCGTCGGGCGCATCAGCCGTTACGGCGTCATTCCCATCACCGCAGACCAGGACACGCCCGGCCCCATGGCCCGCACGGTGACCGATGCCGCCATCATGCTCGGAGCACTGGAAGGGGCAACGGTCGATCCGCATGATCCGGCGACGTCGAAGTGCTCTGCTCCGGTCAATCGCGACTACACAAAGTTTCTCGACGCCTATGGCCTGAAGGGAGCGCGGATCGGTGTGCCTCGCGCGTATTACTACGACAAGTTCACTCCTCCCGGAGCGGACAAGCCGCGGGGCGGTCTCAATCCTGACCAGCAGAAAGCGATGGCGGAGGCCATCGACATCCTCCGCAAACAGGGGGCAGAGATCGTCGATCCGGTGGTCATCCCCAGCATCGCCGAGACCGATGCGTCGAAGAATCTCATCAACTGGGGCGTGTGCACCGACATGGATGACGTCAAGGGAAAGAAGTGCTCCATCGATCTCGCGTACGGGATGGAACGCGACTTCAACCTGTGGCTGGCATCGTTGGGGCCAACCGCGCCGGTCAAGACGCTGAGCGAGCTCCGTCAGTGGAACAACGCGCACACCAAGGCGGGAGCCATCCGGTACGGGCAATCGCTCCTGGACATCTCTGATGCCATGGACCTCGAGCTCTTCAAGTCGCGTTACGAGGCGGATCGTGCCAAAGACATCCTGCTCACTGCGACGAACGGAATTGACGCGGCAATGAAAAGCAACCGGCTCGACGCGTTGCTCTTTCCTGGTTCGGGTGGCGCATCGATCGCCGCGCGTCCCGGCTATCCGACGGTGATCGTTCCGTTCGCTCTCATTCCCAACGCGCCGACCACGGCGTTCCCGGAAACATTCAAAGCGAGGCCGTCGCCGTTCGGTGTCAGCTTCACCGGCATGGCCTGCAGCGAGCCGACCCTGCTCAAGCTCGGATACGCGTTCGAGCAGGCCAGCAAACGCCGGATTCCGCCGCCGGATTTGAAGTAGGGGCGTTCAAAACCCGCCAGGACTGATGCGCGCGAAGGCGCGCATCACAGACCAGCCCCCGGCTCTGCCGGGGGAAACGGATGGAGTTTCGATTCGCGGCCGCGACGGCGCCCGATACGCTCCATTGCGACCACGTGAGGAACGTGCGCTCCGTGGTTCTTCTGAGCGCGAACGTAGAAAGGCAGTCGGGCGCACCTGCGCGCGCCGACCCACGGGATCTTTCTCCCTACATCTTCTTCGGGGCGATCTTCGCCAACTCCTCATCGCTCAGCCGCAGCGATGCGCCGGCGATGTTCTCCTCGAGGTGGGCGACCTTCGAGGTACCCGGAATCGGTAGCATCACCGGCGACCGCCAGAGCAGCCAGGCCAGGGCGACCTGTGAGGGCGTTGCCTGGTGTCGTGCCGCTGCTTCCGCCATCGCGCTTCTCTGGTTCGCCAGCTTGCCCATCTGCAGCGGGTACCACGGGATGAATCCGATCGACTCGCGCTCGCAGTAATCGACCACGCGCTCCCATTCCCGGTCGGCCACGTTGTAGCGGTTCTGGACCGAGACAACCGGGAAGAATTTGCGGGCCCGATCGATCTGCTCGACCGTCACTTCCGAGAGCCCCACATGACGGACCTTTCCTTCCTCGCGGAACCTGGCGACGGCGGCGAACTGCTCCTCTTCCGGCACCTTCGAATCGATGCGATGCAATTGCCACAGATCGATCCGATCCAGTCGCAACCGGCGCAGACTTCCCTCCAGCCCCTGGCGCAGGCGCTCCGGCTTCGCGTTCTCCTCCCACTTGCCCGGACCGGAACGGTCGAAGCCCCCTTTGGTGGCAATGACCAGGTCCTGGGGATAGGGATGCAGTGCCTCTGCAATCAATTCTTCGCTGACATCGGGACCGTAGGACTCCGCCGTGTCGATCAGCGTGGTGCCCAGCTCGACGGCCTGGCGCAAGACTGCCAGCGATTCCACCTTGTTTCTGGGGGGACCCCACACTCCTGTTCCAGTGATCCTCATCGCTCCGAATCCGAGGCGATGCACCGCCATGTCGCCACCGAGCAGAAACGTTCCGCTGTCCGCGGCGGTCGTCGTCTTGTTTTCGTTCATGAGGCCGATCAGGAGCAAGACCGGGGCCTCGGAGAACGAATGCGGCTGTCAGATTCTCCCGCCAGGACTTCGATTGACGTAGTGAGCCCATTCACCTCCCGGAATGAGCGGGGAAGCGGTCCGGATTGAATCTGCTTGCTTTTTTCAACGGGGTCAAATAAAGTTATTTCACCTTAACCGGTCACAACGA
>JBDSGC010000339.1:0-10089 GCA_039919215.1 Thermoanaerobaculia bacterium
GTCGGTGATGGTGGATCTCCTGGCGCCGCCGTCCGTGCGTCCTGGTCGGAAGCGAAAGGCAACGTGATCGTCATCCTGGATGAAACCGCGGCTCTTGCTACGGACGCCGTGGGCGACGCCATCGCGCTCATTCAATCGAAGGCAGCGGAGGTGGTGTTCGGAACGCGCCAGACCTACGGATCCGCCCCCTTGCTTCTGAGGTGGCTGTTGGTCCCCGTGTTGCCGGATCCCGCGGTGGGCTTGAAGGCGTTCTCGGCGGAGGCCGCTCGATTCATCATCGGCGAGTCGCGTTTGAAAAATGGCTTTGGGCTCGAAGCCGCCTACCTTGCGAACAAGTATGGATTTCGAGTGGATCGATTGAATCTGGCCGAAGGCGCAGCGGGCCGGCGTCTTTCGGCCGTGGAAGGCCTGAGGCAGGTGCTCTGGGCGCTGACCATGCGAATGGTTGATCGGAGGAACGGCTACCGCGCGCCGCGCAGATGCCCGATCTGTTTCTCCTCAGAGGTCTGGACCTGTGCACAGATTCCGGGGGATGTGATCCGGGCCTGCAGCCGTTGCAAGTGCCGCTATCGCAAGCAGCTCGTCAGTGAGGACGAGGGCATTTCGGTGCATCGCGAGCTTCGGTCCGCTCTGGTGGAGCGCGATCCAGAGGAGATCGGTCCCACTACGAGCGTACGTGAGAAGACGAGTGGGAGAAGGTTGTCGACGTTGCGCCGTCATCTAAACCCGAGGGCCAGGGTGTTGGAGATCGGAGTTCGAGATGGCAGCTTCGGAAATGCGGCCTCCCGTGACTTCGAGTACGTCGGGATCGATCGAGCGGCTGCTGCTGCACGTTCGGCGCGCTCGCGAGGGCTGGAGGTGTATTGTTCAACGCTGGCGAAATTCGTCAACACCGGACCGGCGTTCGATGCGGTCACCCTTCATCATGTGTTCGAAACGCTCCCCGATCCCCACGACGCGCTGTCGCGGATCAAGGAGCTGCTCAAGCCGGGCGGGGTTCTCCTGTTGAGTACCTTCGATACGGAGAGCGTCCTCTTCCTGTTCTCGGCCAGACGATGGATGGCGCAGAGTTTTCGCACCCACGCCATTCTGTATTCGCGATCCGCGTTGATCGAGTTGCTCGAGCACTCCGGGTTTGAGGTCCTCACAGTTGGCCCGGAGATGGAATACCGGGATCACAAATTTCTTCGCCACCTCGCTTCGTCGCAATGGCCTGCGCTGACAGGAATGGTGCGAGCTGTGCTGCGGGTCCTTCCCGATCCTCTGCTGGTTGGATCGGGCTCCATCCGGATCGTGGCAAAACGGCGAGCTGGGTCTCCGCACGAATTCCGACCGATCCGCTCCGTCGAGCCGACGCATGCCCGCTGAATCGGTCGATACGCCGGGTGGGCCTTCAGCCCTCATCACCCGCGGCTTCGAAGCACGTGATGTTCCGGCCATCCTCGAGCTGTTCGCACGCTGCTTTCCTCACGCCTCCCGAAGCACGGATCACTTCCGCTGGAAGTACGAACAGGATCCGTTTGGCGCGGGGCACATCAGCCTCACGTTCGATGAAGCCGGCACGCTGGCGGGTCACTACGCGGGTTACGCCGTACCCCTTCAGTGGGACAACCAGCTCCTGTCGGTGCATCAGATCGGCGACACCATGACCCGGCCTTCGGTGCGCCATTTAGGACGCGGCCCGAGCAGCGTTCTTGGCAGAACGGCTCTCGACTTCTACCAGAGATTCTGTGAGCAGAAGGTGGCCTTCAACTATGGGTTCAACGTCGCGAACATTCAGCGGTTTTCGCTGCGCTTCCTGAGGAGTGACCGCGTCGCGCCGGTGGCCTGGCGGTCACGGGACCTCTCCCGAAACCCGGTGCCGAAGCTTTCGCGGTGGGCACGCAAAGCGAAGGGGTACCGTTTGGAGCTTCTGAGACAGAGCGGCAGCGAGCTCGATGAATTCTTTGATCGGGTTCGCCCGGCCTACGGTGTCCTGGTGCGACGCGATGCCCGCTATGTTCAATGGCGCTATCTCGATTGTCCTGACACCACCTACTTTGTGATCGCCATCCGTCGGTGGCGTCGACTGGTCGGCTGGTCGGTCTTTCGAGTGCGGGGCAGGAGCCTGGTGTGGGGAGACGCGCTGTTCGATCCGGAGGTTCCGGCGGCCGTCTCGGTCATGCTGCGACATGTGGTGCCCGGCTATCCAGTCGACCGGGTTGAAGGCTGGTTTCCCCGTCATCCGCAGTGGTTCGGTGCACTCCTCGACGATCTGGGCTTCACCACCGGGCCCGAGCCGCAGGACCTTTCCCTGATGTGTGTCCCTTTCGAACTGGCGGATGCCGTGGCGATGATGCGGGATCGGCTTTATTACACGATGGGCGACTCCGATCTCTTCTGACTGGCGCTGTCCCTGCATTAACGGTCTCAGCAGCAGCGGGAATGAGCGTTTCGATGAGCCAGATTGAGCCTCACAACAGCGGAAGAGCGAAGCAGGTCGCCGATGTCGATCGCAAGCGGATTCTTGTCATCGACGATGATCTTCCCCTCCGAGGAATGCTCGCAGCGGCGCTGCGCCAGCATGGCTTTCAGGTGCTCCTGGCGGGAGACGGAGGTGAGGGGCATCGCGCGCTGACGCTCCACCAGCCGCACGTGGTGCTGCTGGACCTGGCCATGCCGGACGTGAACGGCTGGGATTTTCTGGCACGGCTCAAGGAGACGGGGCAACTCGGCAAAACCCCGATCATCGTGGTCTCCGCGCATCTGCGGATCGACCCGCAGGCAGTGCTGCAGATGGGTGTTTCGGCAATCCTCCCCAAGCCGTTCAACCTTCCGGAGCTGATCGACTTGATCGAGCATCTCTCTCCGTGAGCTCCGACGACATCGCAGCGAAGGTGGCGGACCGATACCCGTCACATTTTCTGCGCTCCTATGTCCGTACCAAGATTCGCACCGATCCCGTTTATCTTGCTGCGCTGAAAAATCTCCGAGAGGCACGGAACCCGATTCTGGATCTCGGATGCGGCGCCGGCGTCCTGGCGTTTTTTCTGCGCGAACATGGTTTGACTGTTGCCATCGAGGGGATCGACCACGACCGCCGCAAGATTGATGTGGCCGAACGGATGGTTCGGCCGGGCGAGCATCTACAGTTCCGGGAGGGTGACATCCGGGAGCTTCCTCGTTTCTCAGGCAGCGTGGTGATGCTGGATGTGCTCCATTACTTTACCCAGCAGGAGCAGGGAGTCATCCTGCGCAAGGTCGCCGAGTCTGTGGCGCCGGGCGGAGTGGCCATTCTCCGCGACGCGATCCGCGATGAGTCCTGGCGGTTCCGGGTCACCTGGCTGGCCGAAGCGTTTGCCCGGGCCACTCGATGGCTGCGCGCAGAGAGGCTCGAGTTCCCGACGCTGGAGTCGATCCGGAAGATGTTCCCGGAAGACCAGTTCACGGCAACGGTCACGCCGCTCTGGGGCGGGACGCCCTTCAACAACTACCTGCTGGTATTCAAGCGATCCTCTGCCGGGATGACGAACGAGTAGCCCTGCAAGATCAGCGCGTCCACCACTCCGGTGATGCAGGCGATGGAGATCGATCGACCCTGGTGCATCACGATGATGGAGCCGGGCCGGACCCTGGGAACGATTCTCCGGATCACCGGTGCGACTTCGCGAGCGATGGAGTCGAAGCCGCGGATGCTCCAGCCGACCAGTCGCATCTTCCTGCGGGCAAGCAACGGATGCACGGCGGGATTCTTCATTCCTACCGGTGCGCGAAAGAGGTGAGGGTCGCGGCCGGCGATGGATCGGATGGCCTCGCTGCATCGATCGATTTCATAGGCGATTCTGCCGGGCGGAAGACACCAGAACGAGGCGGCGGGATGCGTCTCGGAATGGTTGGCGATGGCGTGGCCCCGCGCCAGAGTCATCGTGATCAAGTCCGGTCGCGATCGGGCCAGGGTCCCCTTGATGAAGAACGTTGCTTGCACGCCGCGAGTCTCCAGCTCATCGAGCAACCCCTCGGTGTCGTCGCAAGGCCCATCGTCGATCGTGAGCCAAGCCTGTTTTCCTTCCGCCCGGAAGCTCGTGATCACCGGCCCAAGCCACTGGACGTTCGGGCGGAGGGTGGGGTACAGGAGGAGCGCGTGCGAGGCGGCCAGGATGCCGATCGCCAGAATCTTCGAGAAGGGCCACAGCACCACCAGCAGAATTGGTGCGGCGATGGCGAAGCCAAGAATCAGGCGACGCACCGTTCCTCCAATCTGGCGATCGTGGGCTGCAGGAAGCGCACGGCGAGCGAAGCGATCGCATTGATGATGACGATCGTCAAAAACAATCCACCGACCGGCGCTGCCCATCCGTTATATCCCAGGAGATAGACCGAAGCCGCGATTGCCAGGGCCATGAGAACAACGGAGTTGCCAGGAGCGAAGCTCACCCTGCTGCGACCTCGAAGGACGGCCCAGCGGGACATGACCAGCGCGCCCGCAAAACAGAGGAGCAGCGCGAGCAGAGGCTCAAAGAAGGCCGCCAGCAGGATCGAGAGTGGAGGGGGCAGAGGGATGAAGGAGGCCATGAAACAGGTGAGGACCACGAAGTGAAGGCTGGCCGCCGAGTAGATCTCGAACGAGTCGTGGTCACGATCGAGGCCCAGGACGATGCGCTCGCCTCCAGCCGCATCGGAGGGTGCCGGAGCTCCGTCGGAGCGGAGGGTCTTGAGGAAGACCAACGCAAGAATCTTCGTCAGTGCGAAGCGCCGTCGCGAAGGAAACCATCGCGCGTAGGGCTGGTCGCGAATCACTCTCACGACCGCAGCTCCACAGAAAATGGTTCGAACTGGAACCATTGGAACCAGCTCCTCCGAATGAGATCCTCTAGTTCCACCGTCCATTTTTCGGCAGCGCGCGCAAAGTCCTGATCGCGATCCCTTGTGCGCACAACCTCGATTGGTGGCCGGGTGATGAGCCGATAGCGGCTGCGCCCGGTGCGGACGACGAAGATCGGGTAGATGGGGACACGCCCCGACATGGCCAGAGCGAACGGCCCTGCTGGAATCGGTGCAGATTTCCCGAACAGCTGGGCCTGGAGAACGCCAATGCCTGGTGTCACGCGGTCGCCCTGAATGGCAATGATGCCGCCGGCCCGTACCGTTTCCAGGAGATCGAGGGCCAGCGCTCCAGCCTGTGTGTTGAGCTCCACCCGCACTCCCCGAGCACTCTGCTGCTCCTCGAAAGCCCGAGTCTGTGGGTCGATTTCCGGGGCGCGTACCATGACGATATCCCGCGCGGACATCTCCGAAAATAGTTGCGCGCCGAGGTCGTAGCTCCCCATGTGAGCGGTCAGGAGGATGGCGCCGGCGCTGGATTGCATCTCCTGAAAGTGCTCCCATCCTTCAAACTCCCAATCGGGAATGACGCGCAGCTCCTTGAGGCGGATGTTGTCGGAGATGGTCCATGCGTAGTTCCAGAAGACCCGGTAGCAGCGGAAGAAGTTGGTCACGACGAACGACCCCGGTTTGATCGCCGAAAGATTGCTCATGACCCCTCGGCGTCCCGGGCCCCAGAGCAGAAAGAAGGCCGACCACCAGGCGATGACAGCCGGTTCGAGCCAGACCGGGATGTTGAGAATGCCCCAGCGCAGACCCTGGCGCCAGAAGACACCGCGAACCAGAAAGCGCTGTCGCCAGGAACTGCCGGTCATGTCTTCATGATCTCGGACAGCGTTTTTTCGACTGCGGGTAGCTCTGGTAGAAGCATTTGGAACAGGGCGCCCGCCATCATTCCTTCGTCGCCGGGATAGGTAGGTACGAGATGGAGGGGAAATTTTTCGAAGATCTCGCGATCGCTGCGGACACGCCGGTGCTGCACCTCCTGCCTCTTTTCCGCAATGCGCTGCGTGTTTGACACCACCCAGTGAAACGCGCGGAACTGCATCACCGTGAGTGGGTCGTCGATCGTGGCCAGCGGGGGGCGGCCGAAGATCCTGTTGCGGATGCGCGAGGTCCAACTGCTGACGTGGGGCTGAGGGGCGGACGCGAATGGCGGCCGGGTCAGTTCCCCGGCTCGTGGATTCCGCGTGCTTGCGTAATGGTGCAGACGGGAAAGGAACGAGAAGAAGAGGGAGCCGCCAGCCTCGCTGAGATTCTCGAAATTTTTCAAAGCGGTCTGCAGTGCATTCCGCTCGAACAACACACCCCGTTCAAAATCGCCAAGGCGCCGGCTGGTGGCGCTCGATGCGTGACGGACGACGGCCGCGGGCTCGTACACAACGCGGAAGCCGGACAGCCAGGAGCGCCAGCCAAAGTCCACGTCCTCCAGATACGCAAAGTAGTCGTTGTCGAACCCCCCCAGTCTCATGAAGGGTTCTCGTCGAGAGATCATGTTGCCCCCGCAGGCGAAGAGAATCTCATCACCTGCCGAAGGTCCGGTGCGTGAGGCCAGCGGGTAGCGGAAACCAGACTGGAAGGCGTGCCCGTCGAATGTAAGCGCTCCTCCGATGAAATCGATGAGCTGCCCCGACAGATCGACGATCTTTCCACCGACGGAGATGACGTCCTGCGGCGACCGCTCCAGCGCGCCGACCAGCGCGGCGAGCCATCCCCGATCTGGGATCGCATCGTTGTTGAGAAAAATCACCGACGTTGCGCGCGATCGGGCCAGCGCCGCAGCCAGCCCACCGGTGAAGCCGCGATTCTCACCAAGAGGGAGGAGCCTTACCTTCGGGTAGCGCGCTGCAATGGCGCCGATGCTTCCGTCGGTGGAGCCGTTGTCGACCACCGTGATCACCGAGCCTGGAACCTCGCGAAGCTGCCCGTCCGCAGCTTCCAGGCAGGCCAGAGTGTCCTGCCGGCTGTTCCAGTTGACGATGATGATGTCGACGAGGGGATCGCTCAGGACCGGCCTCCCATGCGCCGGCGAAGCCGGTGGAGGACGGAGGTCGCCTGTTTCGGAAGCGACGCCGCCGTCGCGAAAGCCTGTTTGGTCGGATCCATTCGAGGTGAGCGGACGAACTCGACGAGCGGCGAAAGGGTCTTCTCCCACTGGTGATCGCGGACGAACTCCTCGAGGCGTGGCTGCGTCGATTGGCGATCGGCGATGGTACGCACCAGAGCCTCGGCAATCGCTGCTGCTGATCCGTCGCTCACGACGGAACCGGCCCGGTATCGTTCGATGATTTCATCCGTTCCCGGCGCGGAACTGGTGACCACGGGCAGCCCTGCCCAAAGGTAGTCGTACACGCGTGTCCGCATGGAGAGATCGCTCTCCAGCGAAGGGGGAAACGTCAGCAGGGCAACCGAGAACTCGGCGTAGAACTCAGCCCGCGCCTCGTAGGAAACCCACGGCCGGAAGTGCACGAACTGGCCGTACCCATGGCGGTCGGCGTGCGCAATCGCCTGAGCGGTTCGGCTCTGCGGAGTGCTGGATGGATTGGGATGCGTGGTGAACGTGATGGACAGGTCGGAGATCTCGCGCCGCGCCAGCTCAACGGCATCGATGGCGAGAATCGGGTCGTACCAGTCGTAGATTCCTCCGAAGAGCACGGCCGGCCGGTCCGGCTCCGCGCTGGTTCGATGGATCGAAGGACTGACGCCGAATGGCGCAAGGCGAAGGAGCGACTGCAGCGTGGGATCCGATTCAAAGCTGATGGGGTTCAGTCTTCCTGCAGCCAGGAGCATCCCCAGATAAAAAAATCGCTGGGAGGAGGAGGCGCAGAGGAAAAGGTCGCCCCGTCGCAGCGACGCCATCAAGGTGTGGTGATCGTGAGCAAAAACCTCAGACCCACGAGTGGTGTAGTAATGCAGGTTCTCGACGATGAACGGATCGTAGAGATCGACCACCGTGGGAATCGCCGAACCGTGTGCCCAGAGCTCATTGGCGACGTGTCCCTGAACCACTGCGACGTCCGCGCGTGCCGAGCAATCCCGCAGTGACTGCGGCGTGATGATGGCCGTCTGGTATCCGGCCACACCGGCGCCATCTGGAGTCAGCAGGATGATGGAATGGCCGTCGTCCCGAAGCACGCGAGCCATTTCCAGAAAACGGATGCCGATCCCTGCCGGCTGTCGATGCCCGAGGGGCTCGGGACAGACGAGGAGGGCGGTGCTCAATCCTGGCCTTTGATTCGTTGCACCACGTTGTGCAGCTTCCAGGTGCGGGAGCCATAGATGGTGTCGAGAAGGTTCTGCAAACGGGCGATCTCCGCGTAGAGGACCTGAATGACCCGCTGCGCCTCGTCATGCTGTGCGCGGACGTCTTCAAGTTCGGCGCGAGCATGGCCAAGGGTAGCGACGTGGACGAGGAGGTCGTTACGCTCATTTTCCACTCGGGACAAGATCCCCCGCAGCTCGTCGTGGTGGATCTCCATGCCGCGGATCTGGCCGTCGAGGTGGCTGCCTCGGACGACGGCTTCATTCAGCTGTTCGTTCTGCTTCTGCAGACGCTCGATCAGCGACTGCTTCTCTCGCTCGACGCGCCGGGCGCTCTGCTCGTGAAACGCCGCCAGCCCGCTTGCCTCGATCCTCTCAGCGTGAATTTGCACAGCATCCCGCTTCTGCGCTTCGAACACGCTGGCCATCAGGTTGTTGTTGATGAGGGCGGCGTGTTTCTGCCAGACCTGCAACTTGGCTTTGCGGAACGGGGCGGAGCCCTCGGGAGCTGTCAAAGTGATCGACCCGCTACCCTCGATGTGACGGATCTCGCACGTGATCCGCGGCACCCGAGTGAACGGTCCCCGCCGTGAGAGCCGGATGAGGAAGTCCCAGTCTTCGAAGAGATCGAACGCGGGGTCGAAGCCGCCGCTGTCGAGAAAATTCGTCCGGGACACGAGGACGGTCGGCAGCGGGATGTAGTTGTCGATCAGAAGCAGTTCCGGGTCGAAGTCGTGTGCGAACAATCGTTGCCTGGACCGCGTTTCCAGACTTCCCGAAGGACCGGTGGCTACGAACGCGGAGACGGCGTCTGTGTAGCAGGCCACGCCGGCCATGAGGGCCGCTGCGTTGGAAAGGGTTTGCAGATGCTCCGAATAATAGAGATCGTCATCATCCAGAAAAGTGACGAACTCGGACGTTGCCTCGCGGACGCCCCGGTTTCCCGCTTCCGCGCGGCCCAGCGATTCCTCGTGAACGATGAGGGTGACGTCTTCCGCGGTGACTGGCGTGCCGCCGTCATTCACCACCACGATCTCTGCCGGGTAGCCGTTGGACCGGACGGACTGGAGAGCCTCACGCAGCAAGCCGGGCCGATTCCTGGTCCGGATGATCACGCTGATCGGCGTGGTTTCGCCGATGACCTCGATGGTCCCGCGCGCGTCGCCCATTCGATGCTGCAGAGCTGAGTAGGGCAGCGTGCGCAAGTCAGGCAGGTCGGTCACCCAATACGCCTCGGCCCGGGTGCAACTGGCACTCAGGGTCATAGCACGGTAGGCGTTCAGTCCGCGCGTGAAGCTCACGTAGTCATGCAGCGCGGTCTGGGAGACATGAGCAGCGATGGCCGCATACTTCCGTTCGGCGACGTCGGTGATGTCGACGAGGACATTGGGGCGAACAGGCTGGCCGACCTCATAGAAACCGACTCGCGTCACGGCGAGCTCGGCGGCGATGGTCTGGTCGCCCTGAATGAGCTCGCAGAATAACTGGGCGAGGGCCGAGTGGTCGGGATGAATCTCGATCGGGCTGGGGAGCAGGATCAGATCGGGACGGAAGGTCCGTAACAGTCCGGCGATCGCGGCACTCACTGAGTGGCCTGCTGCCGCCAGACTGCGATCGGGCGCCCGCAGGAAGGTGACTTCGCACACTCCCCCCAGAAGAGCGAGACCCTGACGCGTCTCCTGTTCCCGTCGGTCCCGGTAGGCGTCCCGATCGGCTTCGCCGGGATCGGCCTCCGAGCCGTCGGTGGCGATCAGGATCTGGACGGGGCAGCCCAGGTCCAGATGGCGAGCCAGGACTCCGCCGCATCCGATGACTTCGTCGTCCGGATGGGGGGCCAGGACCAGAAGGCGTTCGCCTCGTAAGTCATGGTGCTCGAATGGAATCGCCGTCGCTTCAACCATGGGTTCTCCGTCGAATTATAGGGGCTGCCCTCTCATATAATCCGGCCATTCGTGACCGAGTCGATCC
>JBDSGC010000340.1:0-10602 GCA_039919215.1 Thermoanaerobaculia bacterium
GATCGAGCTGCATCCACCGATCGAAGTCGATGTTGTTCCGTCCGCTGATCTGCCAGAGACAAGTCAGCCCCGGCTTCATCGACAGGCGCCGCCGATGCCAGCGGTGGTACGACGCGACCTCCTCGGGGATGGGAGGGCGTGGTCCGACGATGCTCATGTCGCCCTTGAGCACGTTCCAGAGCTGCGGCAGCTCATCGAGCGAGAAGCGACGGAGGATCCGCCCGATGGTGGTGACCCGCGGATCGTCCTTCAGCTTGAACACTGGACCGCTCATCTCGTTGAGGTGACTCACCTCGCCCCGACGCTCGTGCGCATCCTCGATCATCGTCCGGAACTTGTAGAGCAGGAAGCTCCGGCCGTTGAGACCGATGCGCTCCTGCTTGAACAGGACCGAGCCGGGAGAGGAAAGCTTGATGCCGAGAGCTGCGATCAAGAGGGCGGGCAGGGAGAGCACCAGGATGAACATGGCCACGGCGACATCGAGCAACCGCTTGAATGCGAGCTGGCTTTCGTTCGAAGGTGTGGTGGTGAAGGTGAGGAACGGAATCCCCTCCAGTTCCTCCAGCTCGATGCGGGCCACGCGGTTCGAGAAGAAGTTCATGGCTACCCGGGTGCGGATGCCCAGCTCTTCGCACATCAGGAAGATCTGTTTCATCTCGTCGAGCTTCTTGCGGGTCACGGCGAAGACGATCTCGTCGATCGGCTCGGGGAAATCGACCCGGTTTTCCAGAAGGCTTCTCAGGTCAGGGACGAATCCGAACACGCGGTAGCCGGACCATCCATTGGCCAGGCGGTGCCCGTCCGAAACGAATCCGAGGATCTTGTAGCCCCAGTACTTGTGCCCGGAGATCATGCGAGCCACTTCGATGGCCCGGCGCCCGGTGCCCACGATCAGCACGGTCCGGTAGTTCAGACCCTTGGCTCGAACGTAGCGGGCCAGGACCCGCAGGAGGATCCGCTGAAACACCAGCAGCGTGGCCGACAGCATTACGAAGAGGGCAAACCAGGAGCGCGAGAGCTGACGCAGCGGAATGAGGTAGGCCAGCGTGGCCAGAATCACACTGCCGGCCAGCACGACGCGCAAAGTGGTCAGCGTCTCCCGGGTCAGGGGAACGGTGCGATGGCTGTGATACGAGTGATAGGTGAAGACCAGGATCGACCAGATGATCAGGACCAGGGGGTAGATCCGGAGGTAGGCCTGCTGGGGGAAGAGGCCGGTGGGGAAGTTGCGGGGGGACACCATCGGGGCGATGACGTCGCGAATCCAGAAGGCACCGAAGAAAGCAACCGAGGTGAATGCGAGGTCGAGGAAATACACCACCCTCGCGATCATGCTGGCCTTCTGTTTGAGCATCCTGCGTTCGACCTTAACCCATCTGGCGTTGAGTTTGATCCTTTCCGGAGATACGCGGGCCGCCGGCGGAGCGTCTAGGGAAGTTTGAGACGGCTGTGCGGCTCAGACCACCAATTCTGAAAATAGCGCCTCGTACTCGTCGGTCACCGCGTCCCAGCTGTAACGATCGGCAACCCGCGCCTGGGCGCTGGCCCGCATCGTCTCGCATCGATCCGACGACTGCAGCCATTCGGAAAGTGTGCCCGAAAGGCTCTCCTGTGGACGGAGTGAGAAATAACCGACAGCCCCTCCCCCCACCTCCCGATTCTCCGGGGTGTCATGGCAGAGCACGCAACCGCCCGACCCCATGGCCTCAATCAAGGCGGGATGGGTTCCTCCCACCTCCGTGGCTTGAATGTAGAGGAATGCGTTTCGCTGGAGGGTGCGGTAGTCGCGTCCATACACCGCTCCCGGAAACAGGATGCGATCGCTGCGATGGCGCGCCAGCTCCTCGACCAGCTCCGGCGCATAGAGCCCCTCACCGACCATGACCAGCGGCGGGGCCTCCGGTTGCCTCCGGCAGAGCGATTCGTATGCGAGCACAACCTCGAGCGGATTGTTCTCGGGCTCGAAGCGGCTGACGTACAGCAGGTAGCCGCGCGATCGCAGGCCCAGCGACTGCAGCACCTCGCTGTCGGACTCGGTCGGGAACTCCGCTCCGTAGGCGATGGTTCGGGGCTCCACCGCGTAGCGATCGCGGTAATACGTCGCGATCACATCGGCATCGGCCACCACCCGGCTGGCGAAGAGCGCCGAGAACGATTCGCCGACGGAGTACACCGCTTTCCCGGCCACGTTCCACTTCCGACGATTGCGCTCGATCCCGTCGACATTGATGGCCACGGGGAGGCGGGCGGCCCGCAGAAGAGGAAGGACGAAGGCGTTCGCGGCATTGCAGACCAGGACGACATCGAAGGAGCGGCGCAGCGCGTCGAGGGCCGACAGCATGGTATGGCTCACCGTCTCCCAGTACTTGTGCCGAACGGCCGGCAGAACGATGCGCTGCACTCCGTTCCACAGCGCACCAGGATCGTCCGTCGAGGGGCGGCAGTAAACGGACAGGTCATGTCCGCGCGAGACCAGGCGGGTGGAGAGCTCGGCGGCGAACGTCTCGAAGCCTCCATAGCGCGCCGGCACGCCACGGGTTCCCAGGATGGCGATTCTCAAACGAACCATCGGGCCAGTTCGCGGTCGGGAGTGCGACGGCGGCGCTGAATCTCAGATCGTCGAGCCATGATGCGCCGCCGATTCTTCCACAACCATCCCAGCGCCGGCAGCGAGGAGCGTTCCCGCGTGAGCACCGCGCCGATGGCCAGCAGATCGCGGCTCAGCTCGAAGGGAGCGTTGCGGATGGCCAGTCCGAGCCCTTCGTTTTTCAGCCGGAGCAGAAACCGGTTCTTGAAGGAGTTCCGGTTCGTGATCTCCGACAGACCGCGCCGTCCGCGCGGCGTGACCGTGCGCACGTGATGGGCCACGGCGGCGGGAACGTACAGAGCGCGCCAACCAAGCACCCGCCCCCGCCACGCCACGTCGGCGTCCTCACGATAGGTAAAGAAATCCTCGTCGAGGAATTGCCCGTCGATGGAGACATCGCGGATGAAGGTCATCCGATAAACGGCAGCGGCTCCCGAGACACCGAACACCTCGCACAAGCCGTCGAGACCGGACAACGGCAACATGCCCCGGTGAAGATCCTGATCCGGCTCGCCCTGCCCGATGTCGAGGTGCCGTCCGGTGCGGGTCATGCGAATGCCTTTGGAGTCGACCTCGCCAGTAGGAACGATCCGCGGCCCGGCAGCGCGCAGCAGTTTGCCGGTGGCCATTCCAAAACGATCGCCCGCCCTGGCCAGCGCCCGCTCGACGGCTTTGGTGTACCCGGCCGCGAGGTACGCGTCGGGGTTGCAAAGAAGGACGAGCTCCCCACCCGCAGCGGCAAGGCCCTGATTCACGGCCCCGGTGAAACCGCGATTGGTTTCGTTGAGAATCTGGATGCAGGCTGGGAAGGCGGCGCGCACTTTTGCTGCGCCATCATCGGACGATGCGTTGTCCACGTGAACGAGCTCGTACACGCCGGTGGTTTGCCCGGCCAGGCCTTCCAGACAGCGATCGAGGAAGGCCGCGTTGTTCCAGGTAACCAGGATGACCGAGACCGGCAACGGGCTCAGCGCGCGGTCCATCGGAAAAAAGAATTCCTGAGCACACCGGCGTAGGCGCGCATGGCCTTGGCCCGCCCCGCCTCACCGTGCGCGATTCCCAGCAGGGCCAGTGGGAGGCGGAGCAACATGCCGGCGATGATGACCCAGCGCAAGGCCTCCGACTGCGGCACGGTGAACCACTTGCGCGCGTACAGCCACATGTTGCGATACCAGACATCGATGAAGTTCACGAAGGCAACATGCTCGAGACTAGCCCCGCCGAAGTGCCGCGCGGTCGCGGCGGGCACCACGAACACACTCTTGCCGGCCTCGGAGAGCCTTCGGCAATAGTCGACATCCTCGAACCAGGCCGGCACGAACTGCTCGTCCAGCGGGCCGATCTCGTCGTACACGGAGCGGCGCAGAAGAAGGGCTGCGGCCGCTGGCTGTTCGACCAGACAGGGCCCGGACAGATCGAGGTCGCGGTAGCGGTAACGGGCGGTCTGGCGATTCCGCGGAAGCAGGCGAGGCAGCGCCAGCACCTCCCCGATGAAGGTCGCCGGCGTGGGCAGACGGCGCAACTGAAATTCGCGCTGGGACTGGCCGTCGTCATCACTGAGAAGCGGAGCGGCCGCTGCGGCCTCCGGATGTTCGTCCAGAAACCCGACCAGCTGAGCCAGAGCGCGCGGGGCCAGCTCGCAGTCGGGATTCAGCAGAAAGACGTAGCGGCCGCGCGAACGGGCAATGGCCCGGTTGATCCCGGCAGCGAAACCGGCGTTCTCCCCTCCCGGAACGACCTGCACCTCAGGACCCACCCGGCTCAACGTGCGATCGAACGACGCATTGTCGTACACGATGGTCTCGTGCTGCAGACCGTCGCAGGCGGCTTCGATGGCCTGCAGGCAGCGCTCGATCCAGCGTTCGCTGTTCCAGGTGACGATCACGATGGACAGATCGATTCGCGCAAGCGCAGGCGCGGCGGCCTCGGGCACCGGGAGCGGCCCGGGACGCCGGTCGGCGACCTCTTCCATCGTCATGATTCCTGCTTCTGCCATTGCGTCAGCACCTCGATCAGAGGCGCCATCACCACAGGCCACGCAAAACGCGTGCGTACCCGTGCAAGAGCTGTTACGCAGCTCGCATGAAAAGCGTCGTCAGTGATCAACCGGGTGATGGCCTGATGGACCGCATCGACGTCATCGGGAGGAACCACCACACCCAGGCCCTCCTCCGCCACCAGTCCCGCGGCGAATCCACCCTCGGTGGCAATGACCGGAACGCCGGCGGCCATGGCGTCGAAAAGCCGGGTGCGAATCGAGTAGGTCGCTTCCGCAGTGGGCCGGTGGAGCATGATCGCGATTCTTGCTTGCCGCAGCCACCACAAGCGCTCGGCGTAGGGAATCCACTCCGCATTGGCAGTCACGTACGGGGCTCCCCTCTCAAGCAGAACGTCGAGGCGATCCTCGCGCAGTCTGCCGCCGGTCTGCGCGTTCGGCCGCGAGCGACCAAGAAACAAAAGGCGACAGGGCGTTCCGGTCGTATTGGCCGCAACCACCGCCGCCACGGCGGTCGCCGGATCGAGCCACTCCCAGGTTCCACCGCCCCAGAGGATGAGAGGCCCGCCTTCCGCGGTGATCGTCAAGGATCCGTGCTCGGCAGCGAACCGCTGATCCCTCGCCGGGTCACCTGTTGATGAATCGACTTCGCCTGCTTCCGCGCCGAAGGGAACTTCCATGATCGGGGCTCTTGATTTCCCGTAGAGCTCCCGCTGTCTGCCGAAGGCGACCAGGAGCAGATCGGCTTCACGAAGCGCGCGCCAGATCCGGAATCGTTCGGCGAGCAGATGGATCCGTTGACGCGGCGAGGGAGATGCGCCGTAGAGCTCACGCAGTTCCAGCAGCACCGGATCGAAGAGATCGGCGACCAGGCGCTGGCCTGGTCGTACCCGACGGAAACCGCGTGCGGGCTGGCCGATCAGGACCGAGGCCGCGGCGATCGCCTTCTTCCCCGCGGGCGTGCCCCACTCCAGAACGGGAAAGGCAACCGCCGCGGGAAGCGCGCCTTCCCTCCGCGCGATCAAGATCGTGGGGAAGTGCCTGGCCAGCTCGCTGGCGATGTGCCACGCGCGGATACCCGGTCCGGCCATCCGCTCGCCGACCACGTCGGAGGTGTGGATGACGATCGTGTTCGTGGAGGCAGATGCGGACGGTGGTCGGTCGGCCTGAGTGGCGTCCGCAGAACGTTCTCCAATTTTTCCGAAGAGACCTTGAGCCATTCCGCGAAGCGAAGTCCGCCCGCGCAGAAGGAGCCGCAGGTCTTCCCTCATCAAGGCCGGGATCAATCCGACGCCGGGATGGAGTCGGGTGACCCAGTAGCGGTTCCGGGTACGCAGGCGGAGGGCTTGGCCGCGCAACACGCCTGCCGACTTCGAACCTTCGTGACGCGCCAGCGGCACATCGAGAACCACGGTGCGCCAGCCCCTCTCGTGCATCCGCGCCGAAAGCTCCACATCCTCGTAGTAGGCAAAGAAGCGAGAATCAAACATCGGATCGCCCACCGCGGCACGACGGTACAGCGCTGCCGTCGCAGAAACGCCCCACGCTCCGGCCGCCATCGATCGGAGAGCCCCGTCGTTGAGGGAAGCGTTGTGTCCGATCTGCTGGAACGTCCCGTCAGCGATGGCGATCCCGGCCCCGTCGAGCACCTGGTCATCGCGGCGAATGAGCGTCTGCACGGCACCCAATCCCCCGTCGGCGTGCATGGCCGCGATGACCGCTGCCAGCCACGTTGAATCAAGGGTGACATCGTTGTTCACCACCGCCACGAACTCGCTGCGGATGGTCCGGGCGGCGCGATTGACCCCCTCGGCGAAACCGAGATTGACCTCGCTGCGCATCACCCTCGCACCAGTCGCTGAGACCGGGGACTGCGAGCCGTTGTCGAGCACCACGATCTCGTCCGGCGTCAGCGTCTGCGCAAGAATCGAATGGAGGCAGCGTTGCAGCATCGGGCCGCCATCGATGTCCAGTACGATCACCGAGACGTCATTCATGGTCCATCCGATCGAGGTTCACGCTGCCGGAAAGGCAACGCAACTCCACCCTTCCACCGCGGGAGAGATTCACCGCAGCGAAGCCACCGGCTGTGGGGGGCAGGTGATAGGCGCTCCCGCCCAGCTCGATGGTCGCTCCCCCTTCACTGGTGTACTCGAGTACCGATGGTCCGCGCCGGGCCAGGAACGAAAGCGCGTCCCCCGGACGGACGATCCATCCGCCACGGTACAAGAACCGCTGCACCTGGTACTCCGTCGGAAAAAGCTCTCCGCCTCGATGTTCGACGTGAGCGTCCTCGAACTCCACCCTGCTCCCGGGGTTCCGGCCAGCGAACAGCATCGCCGCAAGTGCGAATGTCAGGAGCAGCGGGTGCAGCAGACGGCCAGTGCGAACTACGGCCAATGCGACGATCAGGATCAGGCTGGCCACCAGCGCCGCACGGTTGGGCCGGATGAAACTGGGAAACAGACGCGAGAAGTCGCTGTGCCACGAAGCCGAGAGCGCCTCGCCCATCCAGTTCTCCCCGTTGGCAATGTGGAACAGCCGCCACGGAAAGGTCAGCGCGTGGATGACCAGGGCGAGGGTCCACGCCGCAGCGATCATCAACGGCCGTGCGTCGATCCGTTCCCATAGCGCGGCGACACCAAGGGCCAGAACCGGCATGAGGAAGACGATGTAGCGAAGCGGCGGCGACCACCCGCCATGCCATTCCGCACGCGGCGCAAGGGTGATCACATAAAGAACGGCGGAGACGATGCCGAGACGGAAGGCTTTCGGCATCGTCCGCCAGCGAGTGATGGCCAACAGCCCGAACAGGTAGATGGGAGCCTGAAAGGCAATGCCGGCCGCGCCGTCCAGCAGCAGTCCGAAAAACCCCGTCAGGTAGGCCTGCGGTTTTCCGGGAAGCAGTTCGCGAATGCGGTGCAGGTTGGTGCCGCTGCCGGCGATGGACCAGACAATCAGCAGCCCGACGCCGACTCCGAGCGCTGCCAGTGCAGCGTGGCGCTTCCGGCGAACCATGGATGCCAGGAGCGGAAGGGCGATCAGCAGGAACCGCATCTTGAGCAACGCCAGGCCGACGATGGGAGCGACCCATCGCGACGGGCGCCGCTGTCGAAGTCCTCGGATTGCCTCCACGAAGCACAGCGCGGCGGGAACCTCCGGCCAGATTCGCGTTGCAAAGATCAGGATCGGAGGACCGAACGCAAACAGCGGAAACAGAGCGCGAGCGGTGGCGTCGGGAATCCCCTCTTCCTCGAACAGCCGCACCGTCGATCGGGCCAGCAGTGCACCGAGAATGGCCATGGTGGCCAGCGCCCCTGCCAGCCCTCCCAGAAAATAGCCAGGCATCAGCAGGATGGAGAGGAACGGCTCGAAGTGGGCGTAGCGCTCGCCGTGCGGCCCGGTGACGTCGCCGATCTGCGGAACCAGATCCGTGCGACCGGTGGCCGAGTGCGCCAGATCGCGATACTGGTTGGCGAGATCGAGATCGTGATCGCGCACCAGCGACTCGGTCATCAGAAGATAAAACGGCTCGTCCCCGTCGATGGGCGTGCGGACCATCAGAGGGATGGACATGGCATAGAGCAGCAGCGCGAGCATCCCCGCGCGGTTGGCGCTCCAGCGGACTTCGGAGGCCAGAGCGACGAACGCGCAGACCACCGACAACAGTGCGATGGCGCAGACGACCATCCGCGCGTACGGATCGAAATCGATGTGCAGCGGATGCAGCAACGCCGTCAGAACTACAGCGACCACGATCATCGCCAGTTCCAGCGCCAGACACTGGCGGAGGGCTCGGCCACGCAACATCAGCAGCGGTGCGGCGACCGAGGCGAAGAGCAGCAGATAGATCATCGGGCCGGAGCCTCAATCGATTCGATCTGCAGGCGCGTGTCCGGCGCCAGACCGGGCGCAGCGGTGATGCGGAGAGACGAGACGTCGTGACCGCAGTCGAGAGCTACACGACCGGCCCCCTGAATCCAGGTGTGCATTCCGTAGTCGCGAAGATCCCACTCCGAGAAGCGCGGAAACGAGTTGCGCGACGAGAAGAACTGCGAGGGGCGATCGAACCCGAAGTCGGCCACATCTCCGATCACGATGCTGCGGCGACAGACGGGCGAGGCGCCGGTCAGGCCCTCGATGGTCCCCAGCAAGCGCCCCGGCCGCATGCGCGCAGCATTGGCGCCGCTGGCCGTGACCACCACCCGCCTCACGCGTGGAGGAAGGTCGATGGTGACAACCTGGGAGGCCGCCAGCGCGTAACCCAGGAATTGCCGATCGCCGGGCACCTGGTATCGAGACACCAGCGGCAGGGCCCGCGCGATCAAGCCGCTCCACGGCCAGAATGCGAAGAAGGCGAACGCGATCGCGGCCGGGAGTACCCGCATCGGAAACGAAGCATTCGGCGCCTGCAACCGGGGTCGGGTTCGCGGAACGAGCGCGAGAACCAGAAAGGCGATCCCGGCCGCCACGAAGATTGGGCCCTTCGTACTGCGACCGGACGCCGCAGAGACGAAGGCCGCAATCGAGAACAGCAGTGCCAGCGGACTTGAGCGAACCAGAAAGAGAAGCAGCGCCAGTACGAACGGGAACAGCATGGCCCGCCCCGGATGGATCGGGGCAACCAGTCCCACGGCCAGGGCAGCGATCAGGATGAACGAGGCGTCGGCGCGCGGCCGATCCCGGTCGCCGAAGCCGGCCAACACAAAAAAGACCAGCACTGTGCCCGCGAGCACGATCGACTCGCGGAGAACCTCGACCGAAGTGAGAGGGAGCCATCGGAGAAGAAGGAGTCCGCTGACGACCAGAGTGCAGCGTTCGGCGGCTTCGCGTCGCGCATGCACCGTGGCCATGGCGAATGCAGTGGCTGCGATCAACCCGAATGCGGCAAGCCGCAGGCGATCGTCATCGGTCAGCACCAGAAGTGCGATCGCCAGCAGAGGCACGGCCATCTCCATGGCCCGGGCCCACCTCGACTCCCGTGCTGCCCACGACCACCCGACGATCAGCAGCGCGACCAACGGAAGATCCCGGTCGATGGGCGTACGGGCCATCGGTTGCGCAGCGATGCGGACCAGAGCGATGCCGATGGGGGCAAGGGCGGAAGCCAGCAGCCATCGCCAATGCAGAATTCTCTGCACTCAGTACCCGCTGCCGGCCAGAGATCCCGTTGGACGACGGACCCATTCCGGATCGAATCCTTCCACCGCCTCAGCCGTGAGGGGCGCCCGGTAGATCAGTCGCGCGTCGCCTCGCAGCTGCACGTCCTGAAGCTCTTGCGCGCCGATGGTGAAGGAGACCTGGAGGGTGATTCCGCTGCGGGTCAGGATGGCCACCGGCGAGCGAACCAGGCCGGACAATCCGCTGACCACCGAAGAGGCCACCACTCCGGAGCCACAGGAAAGCGTCTCCGCCTCCACTCCCCGCTCGTAGGTGCGCACTTCGATGGATCGCTGATCGCGAACGACCACGAAGTTGACGTTGGCGCCGTGCGGCAGCTCTGGATGATGCCGGATGGCCCGACCGAGGGGAACGATGTCGTGACTCCACAAATCGTCCTTCAGGAAGATGACGTAGTGCGGAACGCCGACCATCAGGAAACTTCCATGGATGGTCTGATCGCCGACGCGGAGCGGCTGCTCCCGCCGGAACGAATGGGGAGGCTGCAGGGTCAGCGTGACCAGCCCACCCTCGCCGACTTCCGCAGCGATGATGCCCGCGCCGGTCTCGATGGTCATGCTGCGCGGGGCGATGACGTTCATGAAGGCGAAGCGGGCGGCGCAGCGGGTGCCATTGGCGCAGAAGTCGGCATCGGATCCGTCCGCATTGAGGTAGCGCATCCTGAACGTGGCCCGTTGCGAGGTCTCGATGAGGATCAAGCCATCGGCGCCGACGGAAAGATGAGCGGTGCAGATGCGCCGGGCGAACTCCGCAACGTCGCTCAGGCGGCCGCTGCGATTGTCGATGACCACGAAGTCATTGCCCCCTCCGGCCATCTTGGAAAAGGCGAGCGGATCTT
>JBDSGC010000341.1:0-8292 GCA_039919215.1 Thermoanaerobaculia bacterium
AGGCATCGGCGCGGTGCTCCAGCGGTCCTTCATTTCCGGCGGCAGGCGGGCCCGCATTTCGCCGACATTCCACGGGCCGCTGAGGTACATGGCGAAGTCGCCCTGGGCGAAGCCCTGATAGACGTTGGCCACCTGCGTGTTGCTGACTGCCGGTGCGTATCCCTTGCGAAAAAGGTCGATGTACTGGGAGAAGGCGCGGACGAATTCCGGCTGCGAGAACGCACCATAGCGGCCTCCATCGCGCAGCAGGGACGACTGCTGGGCCAGGGCGAACATGGTGGGCTCTTCCCACTGGTTGATCGGGAGCAGGATGGCGAAGCGCGCCAGGTTGCGGCTTTTGATGCGGTGCATCGCGTCGAACCATTCGCTCCAGGTTCGCGGCGGACGGGTGACCCCCGCTTTCGCCAGCAGGTCGGTCCGGTAGAACATCACGCGCGTGTCGACATACCAGGGCACGCCGTAGAGTTGTCCGTCCACTTCGTTGGTGGCCCAGATCCCCGGGAAGTAATCGTCGTGATGGATCGGCGACGTCGCCAGGCGAGGCGTGAGGCTGTCCAGGGCATGGATGGCGTGGAACTCCGGGATCCAGGTGTTGCCCATCTGCGCGACGTCCGGTGTGGCGCTGCCGACGTAGGCGGTCAGCAGTTTCTCGTGCGCGGCGGTCCAGGGGATCTGCTGCACGTCGACATGGATGCCGGGATTGCGACGCTCGAACTCCGGAATGAGTTGGGCAACGACCTCGCCCTCTCGGCCCAGACCCCAGAACTTGATCTGCTGGCGGTGCGAAGAGCGAGCGGCGCAGACCGTCAGCAGGAGGAAAGAGAGGAGGGCGAGTATGGACCGGCCGCCGATGAGTATTCTGCGAGCCACGGTTGCATGTTCCTCGGCGGTCCTTCGTCGCGCTGTCCCATTGAGAGTCCCTCTCCCCGCCGCGCGGGGAGAGGGTGCCGCGAAGCGGGGGTGAGGGGTCCCCACCCGCGGCGAGGAACCCCTCATCCGGCCTTCGGCCACCTTCTCCCCACGCGGCGTGGGGAGAAGGACGCTCGGTTGGTGACAGGTGGGGCTTCCCCTTCCGGATTGCTGCGTCCCGCTCTCTGCTTTCATTTCGGAAGCCATCCTCCGGTGAAGCCGGCGCGCTGCAGGCCACGGATGATGTTCGGATTCCTGCGCATCGTCTTCCAGACCAGATCGCTGCGATAGTTTTCGATCATGGCCAGGATCGGTCCCTGGTCGATGCCGAGGTAGTCGGGGCCGAACCAGCCCAACTGCGGATCGACGCGACCGTACTTGACCTGCTCCGAGGTGCGGATGGTGGGGTTGAAGGCGTCGAGAAATCCGAACGTCGAGTAGAGGTTGCTGCCGTAACGACGCTGCATCTCGCTGATCGCGGCGATGGAGAGCGCTGGGGTAAACACGATCGAGGATACGGCAGCGGTCGGCGCGATCGTACCGTCATCGCGGATGTCGCCCGCGGTGGCGCCGCGCGCGGTGTACGTCTGGAACTTGCGCGCGCGGCCATCGATGGTCACGGTGGCGTCCATCGGTCCGTCGCAGGCGGTCAGTCCCCAGATATTCTCGCTGTAATCGCGCCACTGGCCGGGATTGGCCACGGCGTAGGAGTGCTGGGATCGCGTCGCCCTGCGTGAATTCTCAAAGTAGTCGATGCCCTTCGCCCGTATGTAGGGGTCCTGAATGCCGCGGAAGTCGATCCACACGTGCGAATACTGATGGCCGAACAGAGGGGCGAAGGTCAGGTGAGGCTCACCGTAGAAAGTGTCCCATCGATAGGTCTTCGTGTACTGGCTCCAGGCGGAGGGATCGATCGGATGGGTGGGTGAACCGAGAGCCAGGACCAGCACGATCATGGCCTCGTTGTAGCCGTTCCAGTCGTAGGTATGCAGGCCTCCTTCCGGTGACCAGCCCATGCTGACCGCGGGAGGGCGGGCCTGAGCAAAGGTCCAGTCGATGCGCTCATAGAGACTCTGCGCGAGGGAACGGATCTCCGACTCGGTGGCATTATCGCGATCGAAATACGACTGCGTGAAGAGTGCACCGGCGATGAGCAGCGTGGTGTCGATCGTAGACAACTCGACCGTCTCGAAGCGCTCCGCCGTCTTCATGTCGAGGAAGTGATAGTAGAAGCCCTTGTAGCCGGAGACCCCGCGCGGCGTGCTGCCCTGCTTCATGGACTGGAACGATCGCAACGTAGCCAAAGTCCGCTCCGCCGCCTGCTCGCGCGTGACGAATCCGCGCTCCGCGCCGATACCGTAAGCAGTCAGACCGAAGCCGACTGCGGCAATGCTGGAGAAGGCGGGGGTCGGCGCGCGATCAGGGATCAGTTGCGTCTGCGGATCGGCCAGGTCCCAGAAGAAGTGAAACGTGCGCAGTTCCACATCATCGAGAAGTGCCGCTTCTGAGGGGACCACGGCGCGGCGACGATCCGGTGAGGCGGCGCTGGAGCAGCCAGCCAGAGAGACCACCAGAAGAGCGAGAAGCGTGCGGCGCATCAGGGTCATGGTGGCTCCTTTCTCCGTCGGCGCATTGTGCTGCCTTCAACGACGATACGCCGGTGAGCAGCGATCCGCACCGATGCATGGAGCGCCCTGTCTTGGAAAGTGTTCGACGGCTGCTTCCGGTTCTGCCCAGTCGCGCCGTGAAAAACGAACGGTGCGGCGAACGCCAGGGACGTTCGCCGCACCGAACAGACTAGAAGTTGATCTTCAGACCGACTTGCTCACGACGGCCGAGAGAGACGACGCAATTCGGATTGCCGAGGGTCGGATTGCCTTCCGGTGGAAGAAAATCGTTGAGGCAACCGAAGTTTGTGAAGTTGAAGGCATTGAAGACCTCCGCGACCACGCCGATGCTGGTGCCCGCGAAAGCCCTGAAATCCTTCTGCAGCCGGAAGTCGACGTTTCGATAGCCGAAACCGCCGCTCTTCGGAGGATAGACCGCGCCGTTTTTCACGCCGGTCTCCAAACGTCCGGCCAGAGAGAAGCCCTTCGAGAAATCGGTGATCGGCGTGGCGCCGCCGCTGCTGAGCGTGACGTTGGTGCTGAAGCGCACGGCCCAGGGCAAGCCGAAGATGCCGGTGGCATTGAAGTGGTTCGGCTCGGAACCGGGCACCGGATGTCTTGCGTAGGATGCAGCGGATGGTGCGTCGAGGCTGAAGAGATCGTTTCCGTTCTGCAGAGCCTTCGCGTGCGTATACGTGAAGCGTGCGCCCCATCCGGTCTGGTCGGTGAAGGGGCGGTCGAGGGTGAGGCTCTCGGCGTCGTACCAGAAGCTCTTTCCCACCGGGTCGTTGAGGATGACCGCGCTGTATCCCGGGGCGAAGGAGCCGCAGCATGTGCCGGAAGCGGCAACGTAGGTGATGCCGCGCTTGGCCCGCACGGCGTTATAGCTTGCCGAGCCGACCCAGCCGCCGAAGGCCTGCCGGAATCCGACGTTGTACTGCGTCGAATACGGGGCCTTGGTGTTGTTGCTGAGCAGATAGATTTCCGGGCGGGTGTTGCCCTGCGCGATCAGGCCCTGCAGGCCGGCGGGAGTGAGGTAGCTGTCATTGAATTTGATCGTTCCCGGGCGTCCATCGGACGAGAAATTGAAGCGGTAGACGGGGAACTGCAGCCGGAAGCGCTCATCGAGCGTGGAGTTCAGGAAGAGGCGATCGTAGTACTTGCCCCACCCGCCGAACACCACCGACTTGCTGTCGCCGCGAAGGTCGTAGGCGAAGCCGACGCGCGGCTGGAACTGGCTCTTGTCGGGCTTGCGTTCGCTGCCGGTCGAGAAGTACTCGTCAGGAATGCTGATGGTGCGGCCATCGAACGGGAACGACTTCCCTTTCAATGCAGACACGATGTTCGCTGGCGTGACGTAGTTCTCGTCCAGCATGTGCGACTCGTAGTCCCAGCGCAGACCGAGATTGAGGGTGAACTGGCTGGTGATGGACCAGGTGTCCTGCCCATAGATACCGTACTCACGGTTGTTGATGCTGAGCCGGGGGTCACCGATGCCGAAGTCCACCTCGAACGGCTGCGCGAACGTCCTGCCCTCCGCCGGGTCGTCGATGTATTTCAATAGCGGGTTTCCGTTAAGGCTCTTGTTGACGTTGTACTTCATGAAATCGAGGTTTCCGCCGACCTTGAAGTTGTGCGTTCCCTGCAGCTGCATCGGTGCAAAAGAGTAGTTATCGCGCAACTCCGTGCGGCTCTGGTCGAACTTCTGGGTGGTGCTGTTCCCGCCGGTCCGGATGATGGTGTTGAAGCCGGGCGCGAAATAGAGTTTCCCGACCAGTTGCGGATTCCTGGGCGTGGGGTTGAATCCGAATTTCTGCACGCTGAAGATGCCCTCGTTCAGGGCGCTGCCGTTGTTCCACTGATGGCGCAGCGTTCCGCCGTTCACATAGTTGCGGAGGTCGGTCGCTGACTCGAAGCTGTTCACACCGCCGAAGTCTCTGGTCTCCTGCTCGCGCCGGTAGTTCCCGCTGAAATCGATGAGCTGATTCTTGGCAAACTGCCAGCTGAGCTTTCCAAAAGCGAGATTGGACTTGAAGGGGCTGCTGAAGGTCCCGGTGAACTGGCTGAACTGGGCGGCGTATTTCGGATTGGTCACTACGACCGGGGTTGAGGCCTCCTCCACGTCACCTTCGTAGGTGGCGAAGAAGTTCAGCTGATCCTTGATGAGTGGCCCGCCGAAGCTGATGCCGGGCTGGGTCCGGTGGTAGGAGGTGTTGGAGGTCAGGCTCGAAAATTTGAAATTCTTCTTCGTCGCCGAAACCCACTGCTTCGGCTGGTAATACACGAACGCCTGGCCGCGGAAATCGTTTCCGCCGGACTTGGTGACCGCGGTGATGATGGCGCTGGAGGCGTGGTCGTATTCGGCGCTGTAGTTCTGCGTGATGACGCGGAACTCCTGAACGGCGCTCTGGGGGAAGGGGTTGCCGCGGCTGGAGTCCTGGCCGACCGTACCACCCTGCAGAATGTCGTTCTTGGTGCTGACCCCGTCGATGAAGATGTTGGTCTGTTCGGCGTCCTGGGCATCGCCGGCAAACGTTTTTCTCAACGGGTCGGTGGAAAGCCGGACGCCGGGAGCCAGCGCCGCGAAGTTGAGAAAGTTCCGGTCATCCTGTGGCAGATTCTCGATCTGCTGGGTGGTGACGTTCGTGGCGATCTCGCTCGTGCGCGTCTCCACTGCCTGGTTGCCGACCACCGTGATCGACTCACGGAGGACCGAGCCCGTCGACAAGCGGAGATTCATCTCCAGCGACTGACCGACCAGCACGGTCAGGTCCTCGCTCTTGGGGTCGTAGCCGGGAGCGGCCACCACGATGTTGTACGTCCCCGGCGACAGACCGGCGATCTGGTACGAGCCGTCCGCATTGCTGCGCACCGTTCGCACGAAACCCGTCTGTGTGCCGACCGCGTTGATCTCCGCGTTCGACAGCCGGTTTCCCGCCTCATTCGTGACCGTTCCCCGGATGGTGGCAGTCGATGACTGCGCCCACGCCGGAATGGTCATGAACAGCGAGAGGATGACCATCTGCACTGCACTGGTAATTCTTCGTGTCATGCATTCCTCCTTCGGATCTGTTGTCTTTCGACAGGGTTGGACTGATGGATGTGGGCACCACAGGACTTGCGAACGATCAGCGAGGTGGGCAGGCGCTCCCGCACGGGACGCCGGCGCACGGGCTGATCGATCGCCAGAAAAACCGTTTCGAAGGCGCGGCGACCCAGCTCTTCGATGTCCACGCGGATGGTGGTCAGCGGCGGCGCCACGAATCGGGCGATGGGAATGTCATCGAAGCCGGAAATGGCCACGTCGCCTGGCACGGTGAGGCCCGCTTCGGCCAGCGCGGACATCGCTCCCACCGCCATCGAATCATTCGCCGCAAAGATGGCCTGAGGCATCCGGCCGGCGCCGAGAGCGGACCGCACTGCGTCGTAACCGGAATGCTCGGTAAAGTCGCCCTCCAGTTCTCTGGTCTGCATGGAGGCGTCGCGGCGGGCGAAGGTGCGATAACCGCGCAGCCGTTCGCGGGCGTCGGCGTTCGCGTGCGGGCCCTTGATGAAAGCGATGCGACGGTGACCGAGCGCGTAAAGGTGGGCCATCATCGCAGCGGCCCCGCCATAGTTGTCGATGGTCAGCGTGTCGCGATCGGCAGCCGTGGAGTTGAGGAGGACCAGCGGGAGATTGGACGGGAGCTGTTCGTTCAGGGCGGCGATGGAAACATCCGGGGCCATGACGATCAGCGCGTCGACGCGTCCATGCATTGCATCGAGCACTTCCAGCATCTCGTTCCGGTCGCTGTGCGAGCCCGAGACCAGGATGTGGAACGACGCTTTCCGGGCCGCCGAGTCGATTCCCCGGATGACTTCGGAGAAGAAATCGCCGTGGACGTCGGGAAGAACCACGCCGATGGTGTGACTGCGCCGGATGCTCAGCGAACGAGCGGCCACATTGGGGACGTACTTCATGGACTGGGCCACGGCCAGTACGTGGCGCGAGGTTTCCTCGCGCACCAACGCCTTGCGGTTGATCACGCGGGAGACGGTGGCTACGGAAACGCCTGCTCGTGCGGCGACGTCGTGGATCGTCACCGCGGAGGGGCGCCGGCGCTGACGGGGCGATGCTTGTTTCGATGAGATTCGCGTCATCGATGTAACCGTTTACATTTCCGCGTACGCTACTGCACAATTCGCAAGCATGTCAACGATTGTTCACCCGCAGCGAACCCAGCCTTTTCCTGATCGGGTGGATCGATTTACCAAGGCCGCACCGGGCTGTCCCGTGCGGAGGTTGGCTCATTGATTGCGCCCGTATGAGATGTTCCGGCAGCCTGGAGGCAGCAAGTGAAGAAGGTCAGCGCTCATTCGTCCCCCGGTCAGCCGGCGTCCAGCACAAGCGCGTTCCCTGCGAATTTTCTCTGGGGCGCGGCCACCTCTGCCTATCAGATCGAAGGCGCTCCCCTGGCCGACGGAGCCGGACCGAGCATCTGGCAACGCTTCGCGCATTCTCCCGGCCGTATGACCAATGGCGATCACGGCGACATCGCCTGCGACCATTACCACCGCTATGTCGAGGATGTGGCCATCCTCAAAGACCTCGGCGTGGGAGCCTATCGCTTCAGCATTTCCTGGAGCCGCATCCTGCCCGAGGGAACGGGGCGGGTGAATCAGGGCGGGATCGACTTCTACAGCCGTCTGGTCGATGAACTGCTCGCCGCGGGGATCAAGCCGATGGCCACGCTGTTCCACTGGGACCTGCCGGTGGCCCTCGATGACCGCGGCGGATGGCTGAATCGCGACGTGGCCGACTGGTTCGCCGAGTACGCCCAGGCCGCCTATCGCGCGCTGGACGATCGCATCGAGTTCTGGGCGACCTTGAACGAGCCCTGGGTGGTCACCGATGGCGGTTACCTGCACGGCGCGCTGGCTCCCGGTCATCGCAACATGTTCGAGGCGCCGATCGCCTCGCACAATCTGTTGCGAGCGCACGGCAAGGCGGTGAAGGCCTATCGCGCCATCGCAGGAAAACATCCCATTGGACTGGTGGTGAATCTCGAGCCGAAGTACCCGGCATCGCTGTCTGATGACGATGTGGCAGCCACTGCCCGCGCGGATGCCTACATGAACCGGCAGTATCTCGACCCGGTCTTCTTCGGGCACTATCCGCAGTTGATGGGCGACCTGTTCGGACCGGCCTGGCCGGAGTTTCCGAACGCAGACTTCGACGACATCCGCGCCCCGATCGATTTCGTCGGCATCAACTACTACACGCGCGGAGTCACCAAAGCCGATCCCGCCACCATCGTGGAGCGGGCGACCCGCGTCCGCCAGCCGATGGCCACCTACACGGAAACCTCGTGGGAAGTGTTTCCTCAGGGACTGACCGACGTGCTGGTGTGGTTCCGCGAGCGGTACGGCGATACGCCCATCTACATCACCGAAAACGGCGCGGCGTTTTACGATCCTCCGACGGCCACGGGTGACGTGGTCGACGATCCGCTCCGCGTGGAGTACCTGCGACAGCACATCGGCGCGGTGGGCGATGCCATCACCCGCGGGGTGGACGTTCGTGGCTATTTCGTCTGGTCGCTGCTGGACAATCTGGAGTGGAGCCACGGCTTCACCAAACGATTCGGCATCACCCACGTCGATTTCCAGACGCTGAAGCGCACGCCGAAGAAGAGCTCCCGGTTCTATCGCCAGGTGGTGGCGGGCAAGGGCGTGATTCCAGAACGATGAGGGATCGCGTGCTGCCTTCGGAGCGCTGGCATCCTGCCGGCCGGTC
>JBDSGC010000342.1:0-5114 GCA_039919215.1 Thermoanaerobaculia bacterium
GTTTCTGGTTTCTGGTTTCTGGTTTCTGGTTTCTGGTTTCTGGTTTCTGGTTTCTGCCTTACGCTTCTCCCGTGAAACGACTGCTCGTCCCTGCGCTCGCTCTTTTTCTCGCAGCTTGTGCCACCACTCACCCGCTCCCCCATCGGGCGCGGGAGCTGCGCGGACTGTGGGTGACCACGGTGAACAACGGCGACTGGCCGTCGCGCCGCGACCTCACGCCGGAGGCCCAGCGGCAGGAGCTGATTGCGATCCTCGACCGCGCAGCATCACTGCACCTCAACGCGATTTTTCTGCAGGTCCGACCGAAGGCGGACGCCGTGTACGCCTCGAGCCTGGAGCCATGGTCGGAGTTTCTCTCCGGGACGATGGGGAAACCTCCGGAGCCGTTCTACGATCCGCTTTCGTTCGCCATCACCGAGGCGCACGCGCGGGGTATGGAATTGCACGCCTGGTTCAATCCGTTTCGCGCACACCATCCGAACCCCGAGTCACCGCAGAGCGCGGCGCAGGTGGTGCGGCTGCATCCGGAGCAGGTCGTCGACTACGGCAAATACGTCTGGCTGGATCCGGGCGATCCCGCCGTGCGCACCGAGGTCCTCAACGTCATCGCGGACGTGGTGAAACGCTACGACGTCGATGGCGTTCACCTCGATGACTACTTCTATCCCTACCAGGAAAAAGATGCCGCGGGGCAGGTCATCGACTTCCCCGACGAGCCAACCTGGCAGCGCTATCAGAGCGGTGGCGGACGGCTTTCCCGCAACGACTGGAGGAGGGACAGCATCAATCAATTCGTGCGCGATCTGTACCGCTCGGTCAAAGGAATCAGGAATCGGGTGGAGGTTGGAATCAGCCCGTTCGGGATCTGGCGGCCGCACCATCCGCCGCAGATCGAAGGTCTCGATTCCTACGAGAAGATCTACGCCGACTCGCGCCTCTGGCTGCAGAATGGCTGGGTCGATTACCTGGCACCCCAGCTCTACTGGCCGATCGCGAAACGCGAGCAGAGCTTTCCGGTGCTGCTGCGCTGGTGGAGCGAGCAGGACGTGCGCGGCCGGGGGATCGTGGCCGGCATGAGCATCAACCGCGTATCCACAGGGCGCCCTGCCAGCGTGACGCCGGAGGAGATCGCGCAACAGCTGGCACTGGTGAAGAGCGAGCGGAGAGCGGTCGGCTTCATCCTGTTCAGCGCGCGGACTCTGATGGAGAACCGCGGTGGCATCAACGAAGTGATCGGTCCGATCGTCGGACAGTAAGGGGCTGAGGAAGGCACAGACCCCCAGCAGATTTCAGCCGGCGCAGCCGGCGACAGAACGTAGCCCCCGGCTTCAGCCCCGGCTTCAGCCGGGGGGGAACCGAAAAATCCACATTCGCGAGCCCGCTTTAGCGGGCGACAGAACAGCGGTTGGAGCGGTTCGCAGATGACGGAACCGTTCTGTCGCCCGCTGAAGCGGGCTTCGCGGCAACGGGCCGCTGCGTTCCCCCGGCTGAAGCCGGGGGCTACAGTCTTCTGCCGGCTTCGCCGACTCGAGCCTGGCGCGCGTGACGTTGTTGCGGCGCGGCTGGAGGATCCGCGCACCCGTTCCGCCATCGCCCCTCACATCGTCGCGATCTGCTCCAGGTACTTCGCGAAGGCGACCATGCCGCCTCTGGCCTGCTGCCAGTCGAAGTGTTCATTCGGAGCGTGATAGCCGTGCTCCGGCAGCGACAGTCCCAGGAAAAGCACCGGGCACTTCAGATAGCGCTCCATGGAAATCACGGCGCCGATGGATCCGCCCTCGCGCACGAACACTGGCTCTTTTCCGAAAGCGAACTTCACCGAGCTCCGCACGGCATCCGCAAACTTGCCCTCGGTGGGCGCCTTGTACGGCATCATCGATCCCTCCTCGACGATGGTGACGTCGCGGTTCCGATCCTTCACGAATGCCCGGATCAGCTTCATGATCTTGCGCGGATCTTGATTGGCCACCAGACGGCAGGAGATCTTGACGGTTGCACTGGGCGGGATGATGGTCTTGATTCCGGGGCCGGTGTAGCCGCCGACCAGTCCGTGAATCTCCATGGTGGGCATGGCCCAGATCCGCTTCATGACCTCCATGGCGTCATCGGTGCGGATGGACTTGAATGCGTGGTCCTTCTTGAATTGCCGGACCGTGAAACCGGAGTTCGCAAAATCCTTCAGCTCTTTCTTCGAGGGTGGCTCTACGTCGTCGTAGAAGCCCTTGATCTTCACCTTGCCGGTGCTGGCGTCGTACATCTCGGAGACGAGTTTCATCAGCTCGCCGATGGGGTTTCGCGCCGCGCCGCCGGTGACGCCTGAGTGCTGGTCGGTCTCGCCAGTCTGCAGGACCAGCTCGAAGCCCTGCAATCCGCGAAGTCCGGCCGGGCATGCCGGGCGGCTGCGGGAGACCCAGATGGTGTCGGACACCAGGACCGAGTCGGTGGCCAGCGATTTCGCGTGGTCCTTCACGGCTTTCTCGAAATTCGGCGAACCGATCTCCTCTTCCAGCTCCCAGAGCACCTGCGTCTTTGTGTGGATGCCCGCGGCGCGAGCGGCGCGAATGCCCCACAGCGCCGTCAGCGCCGGGCCCTTGTCGTCGGTCGTTCCCCGCCCGAGGTAACGGTCGCCATCGCGAACGAACGTGAACGGCTCATGATCCCAGGGTTCGGTGCTCTTCGACGCCGGCTGCACGTCAAGATGGTTGTAGAACGTGACGCTGGGGCCCCTGCCTTCGAAGACTCCGTGGACGATGGGATTCCCTTCCGTCTCCAGAAGACGCGCCGTTCCGCCGAATTCGCGGATCATGGTCACGGCCCGCTCGCCGCACTTGCGGATATCGCTCTGAAGCGCGGGATCCGACGAGACCGACGGGATCTCCACAATCTCCTGCAGCGCTCTCTCGAACGATGCCCGCTCGCGATCGGCGAATGCGAGCAGGGATTTCTTGTCAACGGTCATGAGGGCTCCTATCGCGGGGCGCATTCTACGCAATCGCAACGTCGGTCAACGGAACGGTCACCAGCCGACGGCCATCCCCCCACGGCGCGGATCGGAGGCCCCCAGCAGGATTCCTCTTTCATCAACCATCACGGCATGCGCATCGCCGATGTTCGGCGTGTCTGGTTTATGAGAAAGGAGAAGGCCTGGATCGGCAGCGAAGATATGTCCCATCGCTTCCAGGGCGGACCAGGTCTCCGCCGAAAACTCCATCGTCTCCCAGGCGATCTTGTCCGGTTGCCACTGATGATGAAAGCGCGGGGCCTCCACGGCGTCCCGGATGTTCATCCCGAAGTCCACCACGTTGGTGATGATCTGCAGCACCGTATTGATGATGGTCGACCCACCGGGGGAACCGGTGGCGAACCAGAATTTCCCATCGCGCACCACGATGGTTGGCGTCATCGACGAGAGCGGGCGCTTGTGCGGCGCGATCGCGTTCGCTTCGCCCTGGATCAGGCCGTAGAGATTTGGCACTCCAGGCTTGGACGTGAAGTCGTCCATCTCATCATTCATCAGGACGCCGGTGCCTTTGATGGTCACCCCGCTCCCGAAGGTGTCATTCAGCGTGTAGGTATTGGTGACGACATTCCCCGCGCCATCAACGATCGTGAAGTGCGTGGTCTGCGGCGACTCGTAGGCAGTCGGATTGCCCGCCCCGACTTCCTTGCTGGTGCTGGCGCGATCGGAACGGATGTCCTTGCGCCGTTCACCTGCGTAGGCCTTCGAAGTCAAACCACTCACGGGAACCTTCACAAAGTCTGTATCTCCGAGGAAGGACGCCCGATCGGCAAACGCACGACGCATGACCTCGACCATCGTGTGCACCTCGGCCACCGAGTGCCAGCCCATGGCCTTGAGGTCGTACGGTTCCAGCATCGACAGCATCTCCAGCAGAGCGATGCCGCCGGAGGATGGCGGAGGCATGGTGATGATCTCCAGGCCTCGGTAGGTTCCCCGCAATGGTTGCCGCACCGTCGGCTGGTAATCCTCCAGGTCGCGCATGGTCAGCGTTCCGCCATGGGCCTTCATGTCTGCAACGATGCGCTTCGCGGTCAGCCCTCGATAGAAATCCTGAGGGTCGGCCTGCAGGCGCGCGAGGGTCGCCGCCAGCTCCGGCTGCGTGAAGCGATCGCCCATCACGTACGCGCGCCCGCCGCGAAGATAGATTCGATGACTCTCCTCGAACGATGCCATGCGCTTCCCCTCGGTTGACGCAAGGCTGCGCTGGAGGGCGTAGGACACCAGGAACCCTTCCGCCGCCAGACGGCGCGCCGGCGCGATGAGCTGCGACCACTTCAGCTTCCCGTGTCGCTTGTGCGCGAGGGCCAGGCCGGCCACCGTACCCGGCACGGCAACCGCGCGATATCCCTGCGTCGAAGCCTTTGGGATGACGTTCCCGGACACGTCGAGATACATGGTGCGCGTGGCCGCCAGCGGAGCACGCTCGCGATAGTCGATGGCCTCCGTCGTGCCGTCGGTCTTCCGCATCAGCAGGAAGCCGCCACCCCCAAGGTTTCCCGCTTCCGGCCAGACCACGGCGAGAGCGAAGCCGACCGCCACGGCTGCATCGACCGCATTGCCGCCTTTCCGCATCACGTCGACGCCGATCCTCGAGGCGATCTCGCTGACCGAGGCAACCATCCCGTGGCGAGCACGGACGGGTTCAAACGATCCCGCCAATACTGGCCATGTGGCGAGAAACAGACCGGCGATCAGGAACGTGCTGAGAGGCTTTCGCATGGGGCGGAAGTCTATCGTTTTACAGCGCGGCCGCTGCAATCTGGAGTCTGATCTTCTCGCAGAGCCCAGCCGCTGCAGGAATGAATGCTGATTCCAGCGCGCAAGACTGCTTCAGTGCGTGGAATCCTCCAGGCGTTCGACGCGCGCCTGAAGGTCGGCCAGAGTTTGGCCGACAGAGCGTTGGGTCTCCTCGAGAGCGCGCATGCGGCGATGGAGCTCGTCGTGCGAGAACTTGATCATCGCCTGCGTGTCCGCGGCCGTGCGTTCGATCTTTTCATCGAGACCCGCGGCTTTTCGGTCGAGCTTTTCGTCGACCTGCGAGACCGCCTCGGCCACGGACCGGATCTCGTGCCGCGTCGCTTCCATGGCTACG
>JBDSGC010000343.1:0-4120 GCA_039919215.1 Thermoanaerobaculia bacterium
TGGCGTAGCCGATGCCAAGCGGGCGGAAGGCGTGCGAGTTCTTCTCGATGGCGGGCGTCGGGTATGACGCGAAGTCGACAGTGATCTCCTGCGCGGTGATGATGATGCGCAGCGCGTGGCGGTAGGCCTCCACGTCGAAGCCGGTGGCCTCATTGTAGAAACGCATCAGGTTCAGCGAGGCCAGGTTGCAGGCGGAGTCGTCGAGGAACATGTACTCCGAGCAGGGATTGGAGGCGTTGATGCGCGCGGTGTTCGGCGAGGTGTGCCAGTCGTTGACCGTGGTGTCGAACTGCATGCCGGGATCGCCGCAGAGATGCGCCGACTCCGCCATCTTCCGCATCAGGTCGCGCGCTTTGAACGTGCCCATGATCTGGTTCTTGTCGGTGACGGCGCGGGTTTGCCAGTCGGCGTCGCGCTCGTAGGCGCGCATGAAGTCGTCGGTCACCCGGACCGAGTGATTGGCGTTCTGGAACTGCACGGAGTCGTACGCGCCACCGGGCGCATTGAAGGCGCCGTCGTAGCCGGAGTCGATCAGAGCCCAGGCCTTCTTCTCTTCTTTTTCTTTCGACTCCACGAAGTCGAGGATGTCGGGATGGTCGGCGTTGAGGATGACCATCTTGGCCGCGCGGCGCGTCTTGCCGCCCGACTTGATCACTCCGGCGAAGGAGTCGTAGCCCTTCATGAAGGAGACCGGACCGGAGGCGGTGCCGCCGCCTGCCAGGAGCTCCCTGGAGGAACGGATGTTCGAAAGGTTCGAGCCCGTTCCCGATCCGTACTTGAACAGCATCCCTTCGGTCTTGGCCAGTCCAAGGATGGAGTCCATGGTGTCGTTCACGGAGTTGATGAAGCAGGCGGAGCACTGCGGCTTCGGCTCCACGCCTACGTTGAACCAGACCGGCGAATTGAACGCGGCCATCTGGTACAGCAGGATGTGGGTCAGCTCGTCGCGGAACGTATCCCCGTCGGCCTCGGAGGCGAAGTAGCCGCCCTCCCGTCCCCATCCCGTCAGGGTGCGGACGACGCGGCCGATGAGCTGGCGGACCGAGGTCTCGCGCTCCGGGCTGCCGATGTGGCCGCGGAAGTACTTGGAGACGACGACGTTCGTGGCCATCTGCGACCAGAACTTCGGCATCTCGACGTCCTTCTGCTCGAAGACGACCTCGCCCCGCTCATTGGTAATGACCGCGGAGCGGAGATCCCATTCACAGGTGTCGTACACGTCGACGCCAGGTTTTGTGTAGAAGCGATCGACGGGGATGCCGCCGGTTTTTGTCTCTTTCTTGCCAGCCTTGGGGGGCTTGACGGCCGAACGGTTGCGAATGGTGGGCAGATCAATGGACGTCATGGTGAATCCCTCCTCCCGACAGCAAAGCGCCCCACGCGGGGCGCTCCCTGAATACATGGTTCCTGTTTGTTAGCGCGCCAGCCAGCGGGCCGCCACGGGGCGACTTTGCGGGACAGGACTCTTGACCTTGACCGTGACCTGGTACTCCCGGATGTGCAGTGAAACCGACCGGTTCGGAGACCTGGACGCAAGACGAGACTGTTTCAAATCCTTCATCAATCCTCCCACGCGCGCTCTAAGTTGTAGATGGTGGATCACAAGCTACGCCGGGTGGGAGAAGCTGTCAAGAGGAGAACCACAAGATGTTGTGGTCTGGCCGGCCATAGGCACTAGATCGTGTGTAACTATGCGTATTTTCAGAGAGTTATCGAGCCGTGCGCCGGAGGGCATTTTCGCCACTTATCCGCCACAAATCCGCCGGTTCCCCGCAGGAAATCCGCAGGTTTTTAAACAGGGTATCCGCGTCGAATCCGCAGAAAATACACATGTTTTCCACATGTTTTGCACAGCTTTTTCATCAAGCATTTGCGTTCTCTTTTCGTATTGATTTTCCGCAGCCTTTTCGCAGGGAATCCGAAGTCTTCTGGCGGACTGGGCTGAAAAGAAATGGGCGTAACTGGGGCGTGGACGCCAAGCCTGCGGAAAAACGGACCACCGGAAGGATTCGGCCCCGCGACCTTCGTTCGTTCCGCTGAGGTGCACAAGCAGGAGGGCGATCAAGTGCGAAACACGACATGCACAACCAATGTGACACGTGGAACAAATAGCCGCGGCCAATGCTCGCCAGGAGCCTGCGCGGCAGAACGTCCTGGAGCGTGATCCTGGCGGAGCCTTGGGCAACCTGCGCCGCCGGCCGTGCCGGCATCAATAGTCGCCACTGGCGCCTCCGCCTCCGAAGCCTCCGCCACCACCGGTTGGCTCTGCATCCGTCTGCGAGCCTGCGTGTGCGGGATGGGCGACCACGAGCAACGCCCCTCCCATCTGAGCGAGCTCCTCATACGACCCCGCTTCCACCGCCGTCACCACGAAGCCATCCGTGCGCGCAGCGAGAAGCCGTGAGATGGCCACGCCGATGGCTGCCAGCACCAGTCCACCTGCGATGCATTTGGCCTCCACCGACCAGGGGAACCGATTGCGGTTTTCGAAAATCAGGAGACCGATGACCAGCGATCCTGCGATCAGGAGAATGCGATCCCGGCTGCGCACGCTCATGCCCATCAGCAGCACGGCCGTCAGGAGCAACATCGCGGTGACGGCCCAGGACGAATCGAGGGCGACCACTCTCTGCGACGCGGCGCCCGAAAAATAACCGGCGACATACCCGGCCGTCGGCATCACCAACACCAGCGCGGCGAACCAATGCTCGCTGGAAGGTCGTTGCCACACGCGTTGGAGCGCGATCGCCGCGGCGATGGCGACGGAGATCCCCACGAGTAATGGCGGCCATTCCGCATGCGTCTTCACCGCCGCATACGCGACTACCAGAATCACGGCGACGGTCCCCATCAAGGCATTCCGCACACGCAGTCCGGCGATCCCGAATGCCGCCGCGAACACCAGCAACGCCTCGGGGCGGCCGGAGCTGGGCAGGTCGAAGATGATGGCCAGCAACCCGCCCAGCCAGAGCCCCGACTCGATGCCCGTCCCGAAGAAGCGCGCCCTGCGGATCAGCAACTCCGCGGCGCCGATGGAGAGGATCGCGGTGACGGCGCCCTTAGGAAAGTGCAGCAGCTCGCAGAGACCGAACAACGCTGTCACACCGAGTCCGGTCAGGAAGAAAAACACGACGCTCACCGCCAGGTCGTAATGCCGCCAGGGATCGATGACGCTCTGCCGGATGGCATTCCGTTCGGCCAGCGTGATCAATCGGTGGCGTCGCCACGCACCGGCACTTCGATGAAGCTCCGCGGCCCGTTCCTCCGCCACCGTGGGGCTCGGAAATGGCTTGACGGCGAGGTTTTGGACCGACTCGTTCATGCGGTTCGTCTCCGCATTTTCTGATGCGCGGTGATCAGGCCGGCGATGGCGACCGCGGTCGACACGAGGAGGAAAAACAGGATCAACACTTCTTCGTTGAGCCACCAGCAGATCTGCACATCGATGGCGATGGTCCCGTAGATCCAGGCGTAGATCACAAATCGCTCTTCCCCTCGTCGGACGCCGTGCCATGCAGCGAGAACCGCCAGCAGGACAGCGATCACGCAGCCGAGCAGGCGCGTTTCCGTCCTCACCATCAGCACCAGGCTGCCCCAGAACGCAAGGTTGAGGGCGGCGTGATCGAACACCGGGGAGAAACTCACCGAGGGCTCCGCGTCACGGATCGGCCCCCGTCGCAGGCGGTCGACCCAGCGCCAGATCACCAGCGTGCCTGCGCAGAGGAAGGCCCGAACGGCAAAAACGCTCGACCGATCGAGCGCGGACAGAGGGCTTTGGCGCTCGATGCCGAACCATGCAGCGAGCGCGGAGATCGAAAGCGACAGAACGACGCGCGATCCGAACCAGTAGGCCACCGCGGCGTGGATCACCGCCAGCAACAGGAAGTGCCGCGGCCAGACCGGTCCGAGCAGGTGCCACTGGTGCTCGATGTAGCCGATGTCCGCGGAGAGCAGCAGCGATCCGAGGAGGAGGACGTAGTCGTCGGCCAGCGAAGCGGTGCGCGTTCGTTTCCAGACGGCCCATACGTAACAGGCCGCTGCGGCCAGGGCGATGACGGCAGCAATCGCCAGCGGGCCGATGTGCTCGAGATTCTTCGACACCACGATGCCGACGCCGGTG
>JBDSGC010000344.1:0-5108 GCA_039919215.1 Thermoanaerobaculia bacterium
CGCTTCAGAAACGATCGCACGTCGCCGAGGACTCTACATTCGTGGAGGTCCTTCGAGATGTCGCCGCTCCGCGGCTCATTCCTGGTGGGCCGATCCCGTCCCAAGGCTCACGCCCTGGGCTACATAGATGGCGCCGCTCCGCGGCTGTTAGCAGTGAGAAATGCAGTCTAGTTCAGCTGATGCGATGCGAGCTCGGGAGCAGTGACCGAATCGAGGAAAGCGTACAGAGCATCGAGCGTGCGACCCGTCGCGACCGAAGCCTCCGCACATTTTCCTTCGGTGTCGCACAGCTGGGTGAGAAGCTCCCGTGAGGTCGCGGAGTGCTCGACATCCGCCTCCTGATGCACCGAGAAAAAGGCGACATCGCGCGCATCGGTGATTCCGTACCATTCTGCGAGACCAGCGATCTTGGCTTTGGCAACGGCGGGGATCTGCGACTCGTAGGCGTAGAGAGCGGCAAGACCTTCATGCAGGCCGCCCTCGCGCGCGGAAGATCGAATCGATGCGATCAGCGCGCGCGTCGCGTCATTCGGCGTGCCGGTGAGAATCTCGTCACGGGTCATTCCCAGCGCCTCGCAGAAGCGCAGCCACAGCTCCGGATGATTCTCCGGCCCGCGCTCTTCCTCGATCAGGTTCTCGAGCAGCAACTGTCGCGTCTCGATGTCTTCGGTTTTCGCGTGCATCGCACTGAGGAAAGTCGGAAACGCAAGCGCGTAGTGGTAGTAGTGCCGCGCATAGTCCTGCAGTTCCCCTTTGGTCAACTCGCCCGCGCTCCAGCGCTGATAGAACGGGTGGTCCAGAAGACGCTGCTCGCTGATCCGGGCATCCAGAAACGCCATGTTGCTCATAGGTTCTCCTTGGGTCTCGGTTTGGAAGAGCAACTGTACCCGAGGCGGAGGAACGGCGCGATGAACCGTTGACGGCGTGATGAACGATTTCGTCATCCTGAGGCGCGAAGACGCCGAAGGATCTGCAACGACCTAACCGTCGCCAGCAACATCCTCGTGATTGCAGATCCTTCGCTTCCCGCCCGCCCATTCACGCCGCTCAGGATGACGTTTGCGATTTCTTCACAGCGTCAGAGGCGAAGGCCCACCCGGCCAGGGAACTGGGAGTTCCTGCGGGGCAGAACGTCTTGGAGCGTGATCTAGGCGGAGCCTTGGGCAACCAGCGCCGCCGGCCGTGCCGGCCTAGAGCGCGCCCTCGATCGGCGATCCGCCCTCGTCGAGGGTCAGCGCGACGATGGCCATGGCGCAGATTCCTTCGCCGCGTCCAATGAATCCGAGGTGGTCCGTCGTGGTGGCTTTGACGTTGACGCGTCCGACAGGAAGAGCGAGCAGTCGGGCGATCTGCGCCTGCATGGCATCGCGGAAAGGAGCGAGCTTCGGCTTCTGTGCGAGCACCGTGATGTCGACGTTCGCGATCTCCGCGTCCATTTCAGAGACCAGCCGCTTTGCTTCGCGAATGAAGATGGCGGAGTCGGCGTCCTTCCAGCGCGGATCATCGGAAGGAAAGTACTGGCCGATGTCGCCGTTGCCGGTGGCGCCGAGCAATGCATCGACGATGGCGTGCAGCACCGCGTCGGCATCGGAGTGTCCGGCCAGGCCGCCGCGATCGCTGATGCGGACCCCGCCGAGGATGAGCGGGCGGGAGTCGTCGAAGGGATGCACGTCGACGCCCTGACCCACCCGGATCATTCGCCGCCCCATTCGGCCACGATCCGCTCGGCCATCACCAGATCCTCCGGCCGGGTGATCTTGAAATTCATCGAGTCGCCGCGAACGATCCTGACGATGTGCCCGTAGCGAGCAGCGAGCCCCGCTTCGTCGGTGGCATCCGCTCCCTCCCGGACGGCGCGCGCCAATACATCGCGCAGAACGTCAGCGCGAAAGCACTGCGGCGTCTGCGCGGCGGCCAGCACATTGCGATCGAGCGTGCTGGCAATCGCGTCATTCTCCACGACGTGAATGGTGTCCACGACCGCAAGCACCGGAATGGCCGCCCCATGTTCACGCGCCAGAGCCACCGCGGTGTGGAAGGTGTCCAGCGAGAAGAACGGGCGCACCGCGTCGTGAACCGCAATCACATCGCAGTCGTCCGGCACATGCTCCAGACCTCGGAGCACCGACTGCTGCCGCGTCTCGCCGCCGGCCACAAACACCACGCGATCGCTGGAGGACTGATTGACCGCGGCCAGCAGCATCTCGGAGACCGGGACGATGACGCGGGCCACTTCGTCATCGAAGAGAAACCGTTCCACCACGCGCTGGACCAGCGGTTTCCCGCCGAGAGGCTGGAACTGCTTGGGAATGTCCCCGCCGAAACGGGTGCCCGCTCCGGCAGCCGGAATGATGATGGCCACTCGCGGCGAAGAGTCGGTCGCCACTAGACCTCCATGACGTCGGCTTCCTTCTGCCTGAGCAGGGAGCCAACCTCGTCGATGTGCTTATCGGTGCCCTTCTGGATCTCTTCCAGTGCGCGCTTCTCGTCGTCCTCGGAGATCTCGCTGTTCTTGAGCATCTTCTTGAGCTTGTCGTTTCCGTCGCGGCGGACCTGACGGATGGCAGTGCGCGCATCCTCGCAGACGGCGTGCGCCCGCTTGACCAGTTCTTTGCGACGCTCCTCGGTCAGGGTAGGGATGGGAACGCGGATGACTTTGCCGTCGCTGGTGGGATTGAACCCGAGGTCGGCGGTGCGGATCGCTTTCTCGATGGCGGCCAGCATCGACTTGTCCCACGGCTCGGCCAGGATCATCGAAGGCTCGGGGGTCTTGATGCTGGCCACCTGGGCGATGGGGGTGGGCGTGCCGTAGTAATCGACGATGACACTGTCGAGCATGGCCGCATTGGCGCGGCCGGTCCGCAGAGTCTTGAACTCGCGATGGAGCGCCTCGATGGCGCCGTGCATCCTGTGCTGAACGTCTTTGATCACATCCTGAATCATTGCTAACGACCCTCCCGCATGATCGCCCGGCGCGTGTGGCGCGGCCGTCCTCGGCCGCTTCTCCGATTCCTGAACGCGGAGTCTGGATCGCATGCTCTCCGAAGACTCAGCCCGCAGTTTCCGGCGGGTCGTCGCTGACGATCGAACCGATTTGCTCACCCATGAGCGCTCGCCGGATGTTTCCCTTTTCCTTGAGCGAGAAAATGTAAATCGGAATGGAGCTGTTGCGCGCCAGATCGATGGCCGCCGCATCCATGACCTGCAGGCGCTCGGCGAGCACGCGCTGGTATGTGGCGTGCGGGATCTTCTTGGCGCTCGGATCCTTTTCCGGATCCGCTGTGTAGATCCCATCCACCTTCGTGGCTTTGAAGATGATCTGGCATTTCAGCTCGCTGGCGCGAAGAGCCGCGGCCGAATCGGTGGTGAAGTACGGATTGCCCGTGCCGGCAGCGCAGATCACGATCCGCCCCTTTTCCAGATGGCGGATAGCTTTGCGGCGGATGAAGGGTTCGGCCACTTCGGCCATGGTGATCGCGGAGTTCACCCGGGTGTGCGCGCCGCGCCGTTCCAGAGCGTCCTGCAGGGCCAGCGCGTTGATCACGGTGGCCAGCATGCCCATGTGATCGCCGGCCACGCGGTCGATGCCCTCAGTTGCTGCGGTCACGCCGCGGAAGATGTTCCCGCCACCGATGACGATGGCAATCTCTACGCCGAGCTCGCGGACCTCGGCGATTTCATCGGCGATATCTGCCAGAGTCTGGGAGTCGATCCCGGTCCGGCGGCCGCCCATGAGCGCCTCACCGGACAGTTTGAGAAGAATGCGCGTGTAGCGCGTGCGGGGGGTGTCGGCCATCGGAAGGGTTTATATCACGAGCGTCTGAGAGGATTTTTTCAGGTATCCGCCGCTGCGCCGCACGCGGTTCTTCCTGCTGAAAATCATCAGCACGGACAGGAGTGTCCGTGACAGACCGGTCGGGCGATCTTGCGAAAAAAAGGCCGCCCGGAGGCGGCCTTGAGGTCGGATCGAAAGGAATGCTTACTTCAGATAGGAGGCCACTTCGGCCGCAAAGTCCTCACCGCTCTTCTTCTCGATGCCCTCACCGAGCTTGTAGCGAGTGAAGCGGCTCACGGTGTAGGTGGAACCGCTGTCCTTGCCGGAGGCCTTCAGGTACTCGGTGACCGTCTGCTTGTCCGCCTTGATGTACGGCTGCTCGAGGAGGCAGGCCTCGCCGTAGAACTTGTCCATCTTGCCGGTGACCATCTTCTCGACGATGTTCTCAGGCTTGCCGGACTTGGCGGCGGCGTCGCGAGCGATCTCGCGCTCGGTGTCCAGATCCTTCTCCGTGACGTCCTCGCGGCGGATGAAGCGCGGCTCTGACGCGGCGATGTGCATGGCCACGTCGCGGGCGAGGTCGCTCATGCCGCTGTTCTTCTCGCCACTGGTGGCCAGAAGCTCAACCAGCACGCCGATCTTTCCGCCGGCATGGATGTAAGCGGCCATGACGCCATTGGGTGCCGCTTCGTACCGCGCGAAGCGCCGGATGGTGATGTTCTCTTTTATGGAGGCGATCATCTCGGTGGTCTTCTGACCGACGGTATCGGCCTGACCGATCCACTTCTGTTGATTGAGCTCGTCGACTGTGGAGACCTGATTCCGGGCGATGACCCTGGCAACATCCGAAGCAAAGTTCCGGAAGTTCTCGTTCCGCCCCACGAAGTCGGTCTCGCAGTTGACCTCGACGAGCACTCCAACCTTCCCGTCGACTTCCGCCTGCACCGCACCTTCTGCGGCCACACGTCCGGCCTTCTTGCTGGCTGCGGCCAGACCCTTCTTGCGGAGGATTTTGGTGGCCTCCTCCGCGTTGCCTCCGGCCTCGGTGAGCGCGGCCTTCACGTCCATCATGCCGGCGCCTGTCTGCTCGCGCAGTTCCTTCACCATCGCTGCCGTGATCTGAGTCATGTGTTGCATCTCCTCGATTGTCTGTTGGAGGCAGGCGCGCTGGCCCGCCGGGCCCTGGCATCGCGCGCAGGAGCCTGAAACGAAGATGGAGAACAGGCGGGAGCCTGTCCTCCATCAGAGAAAAATCCGTTCGAATGTCAGGAAACGGCTGGAGCCAATTCCTCGGCAGGAGCTTCCTGCTGCATGGCCGTCTCAGGAGCGGCGG
>JBDSGC010000345.1:0-3430 GCA_039919215.1 Thermoanaerobaculia bacterium
CGAGGCTACCTCGGGAGACTCGATTCGCCGAGGAATCTACACTTCGTGGAGACCTTCGAGATGTCGCCGCTCCGCGGCTCATTCCTCGTATGCCGATCGTCCCAGGGCTCACGCCCTGGGCTACGTAAATGACGCCGCTCCGCGGCTGCCATTCGCCCGTTCCGCAGAACGGTTTTCAAATCATTTTCTGCGGGCCTTGCCTCGTTGCTAGCCCATAGTCTCCACGCCTGCTCCACCGCGCATTTGTCCAGCGATTCATGTCAGCCGTGAGAATGCGGACTAAGAGCCTGCGCGACAGAAAGTCTTGGAGCGTGATCCTGGCGGAGCCTTGGGCAACCAGCGCGGCCGTGCCGGCCCGGCTACGCTGCCGGAGGCTTCACCGGGGGCGGAACGTCCGACCTGGGTTGCGGGGTCATCTTCCCTTCCACCAGAGCGGGGTCTTCCAGCATCCCCTCGGCGTCGTCGCCGTTGTAGATCGCCGCGGCCCGTTCCTTCTGCATCTTGCGATCGGCTTCCGCCTTTTTGGTTTTGGCCACCGCTGCCTGCCGCACCTCGCGGTTGTGTTTCTCGACCGCCCTTGCCTGCTCCGGCGTCATCTCGGCGGGCGCGTCGACCGGCAAGGGCTTCAGCGCCGTGGTGGCGGTGGTGACGTGACCGCCGCTCTTCGAGAGGTCGCCGTTGGTGATCACCAGCGTGGTGGATTTCTTCTTCGACCGTTTGGGGGAGGCTTTCGCTGCGCGCACCAGCGGCGACTGGACCGGCGCCGTGGTCGTCAGCGTGCGCATTGCAGGGGCCTTGGGAGGCGGCGCGGATTCCGTGGCTGGTTCGGGCGTCTGCTGTCCTGCTGCAGCCTGCAGGGAGGCCGCGGTAATCAGAAACGACATCGTCAAAACCAAGCGTCTCATGAGGGCCTCCACTGCTGGTTCAATGTTACGCTCCACCCTCAAATTTCACGACAGTCCCGAATCTTGCAATCACAGGGTTGAATGTCACCGGAGTATCTCCTTCACAAATTTGGCTATCTGGCGGTCTACGTCGGGACCTTTCTCGAAGGGGAGACGATTCTGGTCATGGCCGGGTTCTTCGCCCAGCGCGGATACCTCCACCTGGTCCTGGTCATCCTGACCGCATTCCTCGGCTCGTACAGCGGTCATGTCTTCTGGTTCTGGCTGGGACGGAAGCAGGGAGTGAAGCTGCTGGAGCGGTTCCCCAGGATGAAGAAGCACTTCGGCAAGGGCATCCGTCTGTTCGAGCGCTACGGTCTGCTGGCCATCTTCATCACCCAGTGGCTCTATGGGCTCAGGATCACCGGCGCGGTGATCGTCGGCATCTCGAAGATCTCCACGATCAAATTCCTGCTCTTCGAGGCCTTCACCTGCATGGTGTGGGCGATCGTGATCGGCTGTGCCGGGTATTACTTCGGCCGCGCCGTCGAATCAGTGCTCGGTCGCGCCGCCCACATCGAAAAATACGGCCTCATCGCACTGGTGATCATCGGAATCGTTCTCTTCGCCTATCACCAGTGGAAAGAACGCCGGGAAGACCCGGCGCCGGAGTCGGCTGACCCTCGCTGATGCCGGGCGCGAGCGCGGTCAGGGCCATGCATCCCGCCGCTCTCCCGTCAACGAACGTAAAGCGGCTACCCCTCGAAGGCCTGAGACTCCAGCTCGGCCTGCGCCGCTGCCAGTCTGGCCACCGGCACCCGATACGGTGAGCAGGACACGTAGTTGAGGTTGCAGCCGCGGAAGAAGCGGATGGAGTCGGGGTCGCCTCCGTGCTCGCCGCAGACGCCGACTTTCAGCTCCGCGTTCACGCTGCGGCCGCGCTCTGTGCCCATCCGCACCAGCTGGCCGACTCCTTCCTGATCCACCGATTCGAAGGGGTCCTTACCGAGGATCTTCTTGTCGACGTACTCCGGCAGAAAGCTCCCGGAGTCGTCGCGGGAGTAGCCGAAGGTCATCTGGGTGAGGTCGTTGGTGCCGAAGGAGAAGAACTCCGCCACGGCCGCGAGCTGGTCGGCGATGAGCGCGGCCCGAGGAATCTCGATCATGGTCCCCACGATCACCGGCACGTCCACTCCCCGTTCCGCGATCACCTCGGCGGCGACGCGACGGACCATCTCCGCGGTGATCTCCAGCTCCTTCATCGCTCCGACCAGCGGGATCATCACTTCCGGCCGCGCGTCGATGCCGTCCTTCGTCACGTCGCAGGCGGCCTGGAAAATCGCGCGCACCTGCATCTCGTAAATCTCGGGGAAGGTGATGCCCAGGCGGCAGCCGCGATGGCCGAGCATCGGATTGGTCTCGTGGAGCTGATTGACCTTCGCCCGCAACTCCACGAAACCCCAGCCCATGTCGCGGGCCAGCGTGGAGATCTGTCCTTCGGTCTGCGGCAGGAACTCGTGGAGCGGCGGATCGAGCAGACGGATGGTGACCGGGAGACCGTCGAGCTCGCGGAAGATCCCCTCGAAGTCGGCGCGCTGATACGGCAGCAGTTTGTCGAGCGCGCTGCGGCGCCCCGCTTCGTTTCGCGCCAGGATCATCTCCCGCACACGGAGGATGCGCTCCTCGGCGAAGAACATGTGCTCGGTGCGGCAGAGCCCGATGCCCGCGGCGCCGAAGAGTCGAGCCACCCGCGCGTCGTTCGGAGTGTCGGCATTTGTGCGCACGCCCATGGTGCGGATCTCGTCGGCCCACTTCAGAAGCCGGTCGAAGTTGCGGAACACTTCGGAGTCCTCAGGCTTCATGCTCTGTTCGAGGAGAACCTGCAGCACCTCGGAGGGCCTGGTGTCGATCTTCCCGCTGAACACTTCGCCGGTGCTGCCGTCGATGGAGATCCATTCGCCCTCTTCCAGCGGCTCGTGTCCATCGGTCCGCAGTTCGCCGCGGGCGTAGTCGATGCGCAGGCCGCCCGCGCCGACGATGCAAGGCCGGCCCATCCCGCGCGCGACCACCGCCGCGTGCGAAGTCAGGCCGCCGCGCGTGGTCAGGATGCCGGCGGCGCTGTGCATCCCCGAGATGTCCTCCGGCGAGGTCTCGATCCGCACCATGATGACCGGGCCTTCTTTGGCCATGGTCACCGCGTGCTCAGCGTTGAAAGCGATCCGTCCCGCTGCCGCTCCCGGCCCGGCAGGAAGGCCCTTCCCCACCACCCGACCGCTCTGCATCGCGTTGTGCTTCTCGGTCGTGTCGAACACCGGCGCCAGGAGCTGGACGATCTGCCCCGCTTCCACCCGCGCCACTGCTTCCCGCGATTCGATGAGCTTCTCGTCGACCATGTCGCAGGCAATCTTCACCGCGGCGAAGCCCGTTCGTTTTCCGGTTCTCGTCTGCAGCAGATAGAGCTTCCCCGACTGGATGGTGAACTCGATGTCCTGCATGTCGCGGTAATGACCTTCGAGCTTGCGATAGACATCCTCGAGCTGCCCGTA
>JBDSGC010000346.1:0-6018 GCA_039919215.1 Thermoanaerobaculia bacterium
GTTCTCCCGGCCCGACCTCGTGCGCGAGCACCTGCTCCGCGCGGCCTCGCGCCAGTTCGCGGAGGGAGACGTCCAGCACTGGTGGCACCCGCCGAGCGGGCGCGGAACGCGGACACATTGCTCCGACGACCTGCTCTTCCTTCCATACGCGATCGCCGGCTACCTGCGGGCGACCGGCGACGCGGCTATCCTCGACGAGGTCGTGACGTTCCTCGAAGCGCCCCCCGTTCCTGAGGGCGATGACGACGCCTATGGCCTGCCCGTCGTCTCTTCGCAATCCGCTCCGCTCTATGAACACGGCGTGCGCGCGATCGAGCGCGGGCTCACGGCGGGTGTCCATGGCCTCCCGCTCATGGGGAGCTGCGACTGGAACGACGGTATGAACCGAGTCGGTAACCTCGGAAAAGGGGAGAGCGTCTGGCTCGGCTTCTTCCTTCATCTCGTCCTCGCGGAGTACGCGCCGATCGCGGAAGCGCGTGGGGACTTCGACCGTGCCGCGCGCTGGCGGAGCGAGGCAGAGCGGATCGCGGCGATGCTCGAGCTCTCCTGGGACGGGTCGTGGTACCGCCGCGCCTACTTCGACGACGGGACGCCACTCGGCTCCTCGACGAACGTGGACGGGCGCGTCGATTCGATTCCGCAGACCTGGGCGGTGATCTCGGGCGTCGCGCCGGCCGCCCGCGCCGAGCGCGCCATGGATGCCGTGCGCGCTCATCTCGTTCGCCGAAGCCCACAGGTCGTCCTGCTCCTTTCGCCGCCCTTCGATCACGGCCCCGAAAAACCGGGCTATATCAAAGGTTACGTTCCCGGCGTTCGTGAAAACGGCGGCCAGTACACGCACGCCGCACAGTGGGTCGTCCTGGCGGTGGCCCGCCTCGGACATGGCGATGAAGCCGCCGAGCTCTTTCACATGCTGAACCCGATCAACCACACTCGGACGGCGCGTGAGGTCGAGCGCTATCAGACCGAGCCCTATGTCCTTGCCGGCGACGTCTATGCCCACCCCCAGCACGAGGGGCGCGGAGGATGGACCTGGTACACCGGGTCAGCCGGATGGATGTATCGCGTCGGCATCGAGGAGATCCTCGGCGTCAGGCGGCACGGGGCAACACTGTCAGTCCTTCCGTGCGTGCCGACGAACTGGCCCCGGTTCGAGGTCACTCTGCGACTTGGGGAGCAGACGCTCTACGTGATCGAAGTGGAGAATCCGGAACGGCGCACGACGGGCGTTGCAACAGCGGAGCTCGACGGGACGACGGTGCCTCCCGAGGGGATTCCGTTCGTGGACGACGGCCGCAGGCATAACGTGCACGTCGTGATGGGCGCGCCGCGAGACGAGCACGGCCCAGACTCTTCGACGCGCCGTGCGGGCGCCGCAGCGTCGGTGTTGTCGGGTAATCGATGAGACAATGTCGCCCGTGGCGGCGGTTACAGAGCGAATTGACGTCCGACTGCGCCCTCATTTGATGGGTTCCCGCTGCATGTACAATGTCGCCTCCGCAGCGGGAATGGAAGCAGTCGATTCTCCCTTCTGCAGTCGGAATTTGGTCATCGTTGCAGAGCCACGGAGAGATGGGTGAGTGGCTTAAACCAACGGTTTGCTAAACCGTCGTACTGGGAAACCGGTACCGAGGGTTCGAATCCCTCTCTCTCCGCCACGATTTGCTGCCCGAGGTCGCGAAGCAGGAACGGCGACCGCCGGGCTCACTGGCCCTACTTTCCGTCGTCCGCGACTTCCACCCGATCGAGCGCCTCGGTGGCCGGTCCCTCTCCTGATTTCACGTCGAACAAGTGCCTGGTCTCCACGTTGAGGCGGAGCTTGTCGCGGACGATCTCTTTCGGAAAGTCGACATTCTCCCGGACGAGGTCCTTACACCGCCAGGCGGGACGGATTGAAAATCTTCGCAGCTTCTGTCGAGAGATCGCTCTGCGCGCCGGTGATCAGGTCGGCCACCAGCATGGCCCCATAGGTACCGAAGGTCATGCCCTGTCCGGCGAAGCCAGTGGCAATGTAGACGTGAGACTTTCCCGCCTGCAGACCGATGAATGGGAGCCCGTCGGAGGATTCAATGATCTGACCGGACCAGCGATACGAAGGCTCCAGCCCGGGAACGCGAGCATCCATCCAGCTCCGCAGCCGCTCCAGGCATTCTGTCGTTTCCGATTCCTGACCGACCTTGTGATCCTCCCCTCCCACGATCACGAACTCGTCCTGCCAGCGGATGTAGTGATAGGGATCTTCGGTATCCCAGAAGAGGCCGTCGGGCTGCTGGCCCTTCCATGGCGCCGCCAGCACGTAAGAACGATACGCCGCGATCTTGAGGCCGCTGGCAAAGACATCGTTCAGCGGAGAGTTGGTGGCCACGAAGACGGAACCGGCCGTCATCCGTCCGGCGTTCGTTTCGATCGTACACGGCTGGCCATCCTCCACCGCGTCGACGTGGACGCCGAGAAACAGTCCGTCCCTGAGCGAGTCGGCAAGACCCTCGGCGTACGCCACCGGATGAAACTGCGCCTGATTCTCGAAACGGACCGCCCCGCGCGTCGCGAAGGGTAGTGGCACCTCGGCGACGAAAGCTGCTGCCACTCCTGCCTCTTTGGCCGCGGAAGCCTCGCTCTTCAGTTGCGACACCTGGCCACGCTGCTCGGTGAAGAGGTAACCAGGCAACCGGCGAAATCCGCAATCGATGGACCGATTGCGCACCTGGGCCTCGATCCCCGCCATCGCCGCCTGCAGCGTTTGCGCGATGACCTTCGCATGATCGAGGCCGAAACGACGCTTCAGGGAATGGTACCGAGCATCGATGGCCTCGGTGATGTGCGCGGTGGTGTGGCCGGTCTCACCGGCGGCCACTCCGCGATCCTCCAGAACGGCCACGCTTCGGCCGCGTTCTCGGAGAAGGGTTGCCGCTGTCAGGCCGGTGATTCCGGCACCAATGATGGCGACGTCGACGTGCATCCCGTCGATGGGGCGTTTGGCTGGCGTCGCGGGATGAGGCTTCCAGAGGGGAATTGAAGGGTTGATCACGTTTTCTTCGCTGAGCAAGAAGTGTGCTGATGTCACCCCCGGAGTACGAACGCCGAGGGGTCAAAATTGCGGGCTCTACTGGCACACTTCGTGAAGCCTAATAACCTGCCTTTCGGTTGTCCACAGCACCTCTGGCAGCACCTACCTCGAACCCCAAAGGAGACACTCATGGCGAATACAAGCAAACGCGGTTTTGCGTCGATGGACCCCTCCAAACAGAAAGAAATCGCCAGCAAGGGCGGACGGGCGGCTCACGCGAAGGGCACTGCGCACGAATTCACATCCGATGAAGCTCGCGTGGCCGGCCGGAAGGGCGGCGAGGCCGTGAGCCGCGATCGCGCGCATATGTCCGCGATCGGACGCGAGGGCGGTCACAGCCGCGGGCGGGTCCGGCAGAACCAGGATTCCGTGACCGGCAGCGACACCAACGCCGAAAACAACAGCGAACGCCCAAGCTTCATCGGGCAGGAGCGCTCCAGCGACCGTGGACCGCTCAGCGAAAGCGATCGGAATTCAGCGCGCACCGATCGGGAGCGCAGCGAGGGTTCGAACAATCGCGTGGATGCCAACCTTAACCGCGGTGCTCTCTAGGAATGGTCCCGTGAGGCGGCGATTGCCGCAGCGGGGCGGATTGCTTCCGCCCCACTCACGGGATGTTCTTTCCCCACCCTGAGCGAAGCCGGCGGACCTCGTCGGCATACCCGTTCGATGGAACCCTTCTGCTCCTTCCCCCGATCCATCGACGTTTCTGGCGTTTCGAAGCGGAGTGTCCGGTGCTGAGGAGCCTCGTAGTAGCATGCGCGCCGCAACGACGAAGGAGACTGCTTTGAAGAATCTTGTTTGTGCATTTGCCCTGGTAGTGGCAGCGTGTGCGCCTGCAAATCGTGACGCTGGCACGCAGTCGGAAGGCACCACGCAGCCGGCCATGAGCACCGCCACCACGATGACCGAAGCCAGCGCAGCTCCCGCGGCGCCGGCCACAGCAGAAGAGGAGAAGAAACCGATGACGGCTTACCAGGACAAAGTGGCGGAACTGCACACCAGCGCCGGCGAGATCGACCTTCGATTTTTCCCTGATGTGGCGCCGAAGCATGTGAAGAACTTTCTCGATCTGGCCGAAAAAGGCTTTTACAACGGCAGCAAGTTCCACCGCATCATCCCTGGCTTCATGATCCAGGGGGGCGACCCGAACACCATCTCGGGAGCTCCCGGCAGCTGGGGAACGGGCGGCTCGGGACAGCATGTCCAGGCTGAATTCAACAGCATTCATCACGCGCGCGGCATCGTCTCCATGGCCCGGGCCCAGGACAACGACAGCGCCTCCTCTCAATTCTTCATCGTGGTGGCGGACTCCGGATTCCTCGATCGCCAGTACTCGGTCTTCGGTCAGGTGACCAAAGGCATGGAGATCGCGGACAAGATCGTCAACGCACCCAAGGGCGCGCAGGATCGTCCTAACTCGCCGGTGAGCATCGACAAGATCGTGGTCCGCGACGCGCGGCCTGACGAAAAGGGACCAACGCCCAAGTGATGTTCTTCCAGCGTTTCTGAGTCGGGTGGTTTCGACCCCGGAACAGCGCCGAGAACCTCATCCCCGCGCGGGACAGCTGACCTATGAACGACGCCGCGCTCCCGACCGGAGCCCGCGAGTTTCTGACCCAGCATCTGGGTGAAAGCTGGACCGCCGTCCCGCTGCAGGGCGATGCCTCGGTGCGGCGATACTTCCGCATCACCCTGGCCGACGGCACCACCAGGATGCTGGCCTGGTACCCGCTCGAGGTCCGCGGACAACTGCGAAGATCCCTCGAAGCCTACGATGCGGTGTCCAAACATGCTTACGTCCCTCGGATCCTTGAACACGACGGGGGATCCTCGCTGCAGCAGGACATCGGCAACCAGACGCTGTTCGATCTGCTGCACACCGACCGTGACGAGGGTGTGCGCTGGTACCGCAAAGCCATCACCCTCCTGGTGTACTTCCAGCGGGCCGGTGACGTGGGCATCAACCCTCCCTTCACCGCGGACTTCTTCCGCGATGAGCTGGAGATGACCCGGGAGTTCTACGTCGAGAAGCTGATGGGCATTCCCCCATCCGAGTCCCTGAAGCTGCAGCCTTCGCTGCAGAAACTGTCTCACAACGTATCGCGACATCCATTCGTACTATGTCACCGTGATTATCATGGGCAGAATATCCACACCTTAAATGGCAAGCTCTGGCTAATCGATTATCAGGACCTGAGAATGGGTCCTGATACCTACGACCTGGCCTCGCTGCTGCGCGATCGAGGTGTGGCCCCCCTGCTGGGAGACGAGACCGAGATCGAGTTGGTTGACTACTACGCGGAGTGGCGCTCCGTCGGCGTTCCCGGCCGCAGCCCGCTGCCGCACGGCGAGCGCCGATCCACCCGCCGGCGTTATTTCGAAACCCTGCTGCAACGCTCCATCAAGATCCTGGGGACGTTTTCCAAGCAGCCGCTGGTGCGCGGACGCATGTGGTATCTCGACTTCATCCCGCCCACCATCGAAAGCATCCGGCGCTGCCTGGCCGAGCTGCAGGACTATGCCGAGCTGTATTCGCTGCTTCCCATGAACTTCTCGATCGATGAGGCCCGTGAGCGAGCGGAAAGGATTTTTGATGGCGAAACACAAAATCACACTGCTGCCCGGTGATGGCATCGGCCCCGAGGTCACCGCGGCGGTGGTGGCCATCATCGAGTGCGCGGGTGTGGAAGTGGAGTGGGAAAAGTTTGTGGTCGGCGCGGAGGCGCTGGCGCGCTTCGGCGATCCGCTGCCTCAAGACGTACTCGACTCCATCCTGGCGAACAAAGTCGCTCTGAAAGGGCCGGTCACCACGCCGGTGGGTACCGGGTTCAGTTCCATCAACGTCCGCCTTCGCAAAACGCTGGACCTCTACGCGAACCTCCGGCCGGTCCTCTCGATGCCGAACATCAAGACCCGCTACGAAGGGGTCGACCTGGTCGTGGTTCGCG
>JBDSGC010000347.1:0-5330 GCA_039919215.1 Thermoanaerobaculia bacterium
TGTGTGTTACATAGTCGGTCGGGAAATCCTGCACAGTGAGCCTTGAGAGAATCGAGATCACACCGTTCGCGGTGATTGTCGGAGACATCCTTCAAGAGAGGAGAACCGGGCGTCTCTCCATCATCCAGCCCCCGGTTCACAAGGTGCTGCACTTCTCTCAGGGCGAGCTGGTTCTGATGGAGTCTGCCAGAACCGAGGACTCGCTCGCCGATTTCCTCGTTCGCAAGGGGGCCATCGCCTCCGATCGGGCCATGACCATGGCCGCGGCGGCGCCCATTGATGCGGTGGCAAATTTTCACGAGGCGGGATTGCTGGACCTCTCCACCCGTCAGACCCTGCTGCGCGACTGGCTGTCCAGCCAGTTCATCCCGCTCTTTTCCCTCGATGAAGGAACCGCGGCCTTCAGCGAGGAGACCGCCATTGAGCCCGACAAACGGGTCTTTCTCCAGTCGACGGCGGCACTCCTGCTCGAAGGAATCCGCTCCATCACAAACGGCCTGATCTTGAGGCGCTCGCTGGGAGATCTGAAGCGGGAGATCACCCTCAGCCGCGACAGCCGCTTCAGCATGGAATCGATCCCTCTTCTGGACGATGAGCGGCGCATCGCCGACGCCTTGAAGGGACCGGAGAGCATTGAGGCATTTCTGAAACACTTCTCCACCGAATCGGTGGTCTCCGCTCGGGTCGTGATCGGTATGACCACGCTCGGTCTTTTTGTTCCCGTCGACTACCACAGCGAACAGACGCAGGAGGTTGGAGCGGACGACATGCAGCGAGACCTCGAGCTGCTGGCGGCCATCGGGTCCAGCGATCCCCGCTCCCTCCGCGCCGTTGCGCTATCCCGACAGCTGGGATCCCTCGACCACTACCAGGTTCTCGACGTTCCTCGGAACGCCACCCGCGCACAGCTGCTCTCCTCCGCGGAAATGGTGAGAAACCGCTTCGATCCGGCGACGTACCCGCCTCTCGTCCGCGACTCGCTCCTGATGATCAACCGCCGCATCGAAGAAGCGCTCGGAATCCTCAAGGATCAGGTCCGCCGTCAGGCCTACGATCGCCTTCTCAGTCAGCGCAGCGGCGGAGGGGGCGCCGGTGCGGGAGAGTTGCAGAAGCGGGTGACCCAGCGCGCCGTGGCGGAGCAGAATTTCTACAAAGCGCGGGACCTCAGCATCGCTGGGGACTATTACGGGGCCATCGTGCTGCTCAAACAGGCGGTGGAGTACGCACCCGATCACGCCGAGGCCTGGTACCTGCTCGGAGCATGTCAGGAGCGCAACCCGAAATGGCGCCGTGATGCGGCCGAAAGCATCCAGCGCTCCCTATCCATCGATCCCAACAACATCGAGGCGCTGATCTCCCTCGGCGACGTCTATAAGGCCGAGGGACTCGCTTCACGCGCGCAGAGCTGCTACGAAGACGTGCTGAAGATCGCGCCGGACAATCCGCAGGCCAAGAGCCGTCTCACCGGAATCAAGAGACGATGACGAATCGCGGTTTCGAAGCACCGGCATCTTGCCGGCTGGATGCCGGCGGACCGGCCGGCAAGATGCCGGCGCTCCGTTCCCTTACTTGATGTCTTCCGGTTTGTTGTCGGCCAGGTTGCTGGTCAGATCGCCGCTCTGCTTGCGGGGGGAGTTCTCGCCGCTGTGCTCCTCGCGGCCGGAACCCTCGTAGCCGAGGACTTCGGATCCGTCGATGACCTGAATCTTTTCCATTTTCTCTTCGGTGGATCGTTTGTCTTCGCTCATGGCTTCCGAATGAGCAAAGAGCGGGCCGGGCGGCCATCCAGGGCCTACCGTCGAGAGTCCTTCTCCCCCTCGCAATGGGGAGAAGGTGGCCGAAGGCCGGAGGAGGGGTCAATCAAGAGTGCAGGAGAGACCCCTCACCCCCGCTTCGCGGACCCTCTCCCCGCTGCGGCGGGGAGAGAGAACTCGCGTGTGGATGTGTCATCGAATCTCAACAGCGCTGCCTCGCGCCGTTCATCAGCTCAGGGATGACAGTCCCCCTACATTAGACCTTTCATGATCTCGTCGAGGGCTTCCCGGCTCGGGCGGGTCTCCGCCTCGGTCATCGACCACAGCGGTTTGTCGACGACGTTCAGCATGCGGATGAAGCTCTTCTTCTCCGGCTGCAGGTAGACCAGGCCGGTGAGCATGGAGCCGTCGGTGGTGGCGCGGTGCAAGCGCTGCAACGCCTGCACTGCGTCCGACGGGTCGTAGTCTTCTTCCAGCTTCTTGAGAAACAGGCGCGAGCCGTCGTGGAGGGTGACTTCGCGAAACGTTCCCGGCTCGTAGTCGATCTCGATCTGCTCGTAGGACTGCACGAAACCGATCTGATGGAGCAGCTCGTCGTGTTCCTTGGAGTACTGATAGCCCTTGGTGGACCCATCGTGATTGTTGAACGTCACGCATGGTGAGATCACGTCGATCACGGCGAGACCATCGTGTGCCAGAGCAGCCTTCAGGATGTTCACCATCTGCTTCGGATCGCCAGCGTAGCCCCGGGCCACGAATCCGCAGCCCAGCTCCACGGCCAGCGCGCAGATGTCCATCGGCGGCAGGTCGTTGATCACGCCCGACTTCAATTTCGATCCGTGATCGGCGGTCGCCGAGAACTGCCCTTTGGTCAGTCCGTACACGCCGTTGTTCTCCACGATGTAGATCATGGGGATGTTGCGGCGAATGAGGTGCATGAACTGGCCGAGGCCGATCGAAGCGGTGTCGCCATCGCCGGAGACGCCGATGCCCACCAGTTGATGATTGGCCAGCATCGCTCCGGTCGCCACGGCCGGCATGCGGCCATGCACGGTATTGAATCCGTGCGCGCGACCCAGAAAGTAGGCCGGCGTCTTGGAGGAGCACCCGATTCCGGAGAACTTCGCCACGCGCTCCGGCTGCACACCCATCTCGTAGAAGGCCCGGATGATCTGGTTGCTCACGGCGTCGTGGCCGCAGCCGGCGCACAGCGTCGACTTGCCGCCGCCGTAATCAAGCGCCTTGAGGCCGATCCGATTTTCCTTCGCCGGCTCCGTACCCATCTTCAGAGTGCTGTCCGCCATGACTAGTCCTCCCCTCGCGACTGCGTCGACGCTTTCTTCTCCATGCCGATTCGTAACACGCGCTCTCCGTCCGGCGCCTTCTCCATCGTCACCAGCGCATCGGTGATGGAGCGGGCGTCGCACGGCAGGCCGATGTAATGCAGGATCTTCCGAATGCGCGACTGGTCGTCGCCCACTTCGAGGCGGATCAGATCGCCCATCTGGCCGTCCCGATTCTGCTCCACCACATACACGCGCTCGTGCGCCGCGACGAACGCCTTGAGCTCCTCGGTGAAGGGCAGGGCGCGCAGACGCAGATAGCTCGTCTCCATCTTGTGCTCGTTGCGCAACTGCACCCGCGCCTCTTCCAGCGCGAAGTCGGTGGTGCCGTATGCGATGAACCCAATCTTCGTCTTGCGCTGGTCGACCGCCGGCTTCGGAACGAACTGTTTCGCCGTCTCATACTTTTTCGCCAGACGGTCGACGGTCGCCTTGTAGTCTTCCGGCTTCTCCGAGTAGCGCGCGTACGCGTCGTGGCCGGAGCCGCGCGTGAAGTAGGCGGCGTCGGGATGATCGGTTCCCGGAAGCGTGCGATAGGTGATGCCGTCGCCATCCACGTCGAGATAGCGGCCCCACTTGCCGCCGAGCTCTTTCAGTCGTTCCACGCTCAACACCTTGCCGCGGCGATACGGCTTCTCCGGATAGACGAAGGGATCGGACATCCAGTTGTTCATCCCCAGGTCGAGGTCGGACAGGACGAAGACGGGCGTCTGGAACATCTCGGCCAGGTCGAGGGCCTCGGAGCCAAACTCGAAACACTCGGCCACCGACGCGGGAATCAGGGCGATGTGCTGCGTGTCGCCGTGGCTGAGCGAGACCACTTCGAGGATGTCTCCCTGGGCGGTACGGGTGGGAAGTCCGGTCGAGGGTCCGACGCGCTGGATGTCCCAGATCACGCCGGGCAGTTCGGTGAAATAGCCAAGGCCGGCGAATTCGGCCATGAGCGAGATTCCGGGACCGGAGGTCGAGGTCATCGATCGCGCACCGGCCCAGCCGGCGCCGAGGACCATGCCCATCGCAGCGAGCTCGTCTTCGGCCTGCACGATGGCGAAGGTCGCTTTGCCCTCATCGTTGATGCGGTACTCCTTCATGAGGTCGATGAGCGACTCGCAGAGCGACGAGGAGGGAGTGATGGGATACCAGGTGACCACGGTGACACCGCCGAACATGGCCCCGATGGCCGCGGCTGCATTGCCGTCGATGATGATCTTGCCGGCGGTCTTGTCCATTCTCTCGATGCGCCAGCGGTTCTGCGTGGCCAGATGGTCGCGGGCATAGGTGAGGCCGGCGTCGATGGCCGCGACGTTAGGATCGATCGCTTTCTGCTTCCCTTTGAACTGCTTGGTGATGGCGTTCACGATCTCGTCGCGCTCGATGCCGATCAATCCGGCCACGATGCCAACGTAGATCATGTTGGTCAGCAGCTTGCGCAGCCGGGAGTCCTGGCTAAGCTCCGCGGCCAGCTTCGCGAAGGGGACTTCGAAGAACGGCACATCGTTGCGGATGGTCTTGCAGTTGAGCGGCGCGTCGTAGATGCAGAGGGTGCCTGGGGGAACGGCTTCGACGTCTTCGCGCGAGGTCTGCGCGTTCATGCAGACCAGGATGTCCACTTCCTTTTTCCGGGCGATCCAGCCGTCCTTGTTCGCGCGGATGGTGAACCAGGTGGGCAGGCCGGCGATGTTCGACGGAAACATGTTCTTGCCGCTGACCGGCACGCCCATCTGGAAGATCGAGCGCATCAGCACGTTGTTCGACGACTGCGATCCGGAGCCGTTGACCGTGGCTACGTGGATGGTGCAGTCGTTCACCACCGGCTTGCCTGCCGCTGGTACCTCATCGAGAACGGCGGTCGCCGTCAGAGTGTCCGACACATGGGCCTCCTGGGGGAATGATTCGGGGCACGGCGGGATGCGGTCATCGTGGGTTGGGGAGCGAAATTGTAGCAGGAGTGCCCCGCGTAGCCATGCCGGAGATTGCCGGCGCGCGACTGAATGCGTCCTGGCGTGGCCCGCGACTAACGATGCTACATTCCGCCTCCATGCTGCGCACCTTGTGGGTGACCCTCGTCGCGGTCTGCGTGACCATTCCGGCCTCGCTGACGGTGATGGCCATCGCCCTCTTCTCCTCGACCTCCCCGCTGATCGATCCCGTGATCCGCATCTGGGCGCGAGCCATTGTCCGCGCTGCCGGCATCCGCCTGGAAACGGAGAATCTCGATCGGATCGATCCCCAT
>JBDSGC010000348.1:0-3212 GCA_039919215.1 Thermoanaerobaculia bacterium
CGGCTCAGAAGGCCATCCGGCAGGGCGAATTCGAGAAGATCGTGCCGGTGATCTTCGAACAGGGCCGTCTCGATCCGCGGGGCGATCGCTGGCGATGGCTGCTGATGCGGATGTCCATGCTCCCGCCCGGACTGTGGGGCTACGGCTACTCCTACCAGAGCCACGGCCTGATCGGGGCCACGCCGGAACTGCTCTTCCAGGGCAGCACCATCGGGTATCGAACGATGGCCCTGGCGGGAACCAAGCCGCTGGCGCAACGGGCGCAGCTCCTCAGCGATCCGAAAGAGTTGCGCGAGCATCGCCTGGTCATCGATGACATCGTCCGCCGCCTGAGCCCCTTCGGCAACGTGGAGATCGGGCCGCTGGGGACGTTGCAGCTTCCCCGCATCGCGCATCTGGTCACGCCCATCTTCTTCAAGGAGAACGGGGCCGAGAAGATGTCCTTCACCGACATGATCCGCCGGCTGCATCCGACCGCCGCCCTGGGCGTTTCGCCACGGACCGAAGCGGGAGAACGATGGCTTCGGGAAGCCGACCGCGGCGTGAAGCGACGGGCGTTCGGAGCGCCCTTCGGACTGGAGCGCGAGGATCGATCGGGATTGGCACTGGTGGGAATCCGCAATGTGCAGTGGACCGCGGACCGGGTGCGGGTCGGATCAGGTGCCGGGCTGCTCTCCGACAGCAGGATCGACCGGGAGCTCGAGGAGTTGCACGACAAACGCGAACAGGTCAAAGCGCTCTTCGGTCTCAACGCCGGAGCGGAGCGAGCGCGGATCCTCTCATGAGTTCCAACCTTTCTGCCGCCCGCAGCGTCATCGATTCCATTCGCGCTCTCGGCGTCAGCGACTTCTGCGTCTGCTCCGGATCGCGCAATGCGCCGCTGCTGGCAGTTCTGGCGACCATTCCCGACGTCCGGCTCCACACGTTTGTCGACGAGCGGGGTGCCGCATTCTTCGCGGTCGGCGCCGCGCGGCGGCTCAATCGGCCGGTCTGCGTGGTCACCACCTCCGGCACCGCCGTCGCTGAGTTGCTGCCGGCGGCCATCGAAGCCTGGTACTCGGGCACACCACTCATTCTGCTGACCGCCGATCGGCCGGCGCGATATCGGGGCACCGGCGCGCCGCAATCGATCGAACAGGAGTCGATCTTCGGCGGTTACGCAGCGCGGTCGGTGGAGACATGGAACGGCGCCTCGCCTCTGCATCTGAATATCGAATTCGATGAGCCGCTGATCGATGACGCGGTCGGGATCAAGGATGAGGAAACACAGACAGGAGGGTCTGGGCCATACCAGTTTCGCCAGCGCGTTGCGGCCTCCCAAGACTCTTCGCCTGTGGTCATCGATTTCCGGCGGCCTCTTGTGCTGCTCGGAGGCTTGCGCGACGCCCATCGCGACCGCGTTCTTCGATTTGCCACGAAGCTCAACGCGCCGGTGTACGCGGAGCCGCTCTCCGGGCTACGTGAAGAACCGGAACTGCAGCCTCTCCTGATCCGCAACGAGCGCACGCTTGCGCGCGGCTCCTTCGACGGCGTACTCCGCATCGGCGACATTCCTACGCTCCGTTTCTGGCGCGACCTGGAGGAGAAGAATCCACTGCCGATCATCAGCTTCAGCCGGCTTCCCTTCGCCGGGCTGACCCGCGGCGAGGTGCATCCGATCGAGGCGCTGCCCGATGCGAGCGCGCGCGATCTCGATGGTGCGCTGCTGCGTGAAGACGCGCAGATGCACGATCGTTGGCAGACCATTCTCGAAGGCGAGCCCCACTCGGAGCTGGCGATGTTCCGGGAAATGTCCCTGCGTTTTTCGAATGGCTCACGCGTCTATCTCGGCAACAGCCTCCCCATCCGCGAATGGGATCTGGCGGCCACCCGCGAGCCGCGCGGTTTCCACTACGGAGCAAATCGGGGGGCGAATGGCATCGACGGCCAGCTCTCCACCTTCTTCGGCTGGTGCCAGGAGGGAGCCGACAACGTCGCGGTGGTCGGAGATCTCACTGCGCTTTACGATCTGAACGCGCCGTGGATCGTGCCGCAGCTGGGTGCCAGCTTCCGCATCGTGATCGTCAACAACGACGGTGGCCGCATCTTCGAGCGCGTACCCTCGTTGCGCGCGCTGAGCGACGAGGTCCGGAACCGGGTGATCGAGAATTCGCATGGATTGCGCTTCCATTCCTGGAGTGCCATGTTCGGCATTGAGGATCGTGTCGAGGAACTGCGCCCCGACCTGGAAGCATCCCGCCGAGTCTGGAAGCGCTACGATGAGCTCTGGTCATGATCACCTGCCTGCACGGATTCCTCGGTCTCCCCTCGGACTGGGACTTTCTGCGCGATGCAGGATTCGCCATCCGGGCCATCGATCTCTTCCGCGGCAAAACGGTTCCCGAAACCGGCGACACGCTCCTCGGCTACTCGATGGGGGGGCGGCTGGCGCTGACGGCACTGGCGAAGGGCGCAGCGTATCAGCGCGCCGTGATCGTATCGGCCGGCTTGAACGTTTCGGAAGAAACGGAGCGCACCGAGCGGCGCGCCCATGATGAACGATGGGCGGAGCGATTCCAGTCGGAGCCCTGGGACGACTTGACGGCCGACTGGAACCGGCAGGCCGTTTTCGGCGGGCGTGCCGTCGACCGCGTGGAGGCGGATTTCGATCGCGTGGAGCTCGGGAAGGCTTTGCGGAAGTGGTCCTCCGGGGCGCTTCCCCCTCTGGAACCGCATCTGGAAACGATCGCCATTCCGGTGCTGTGGATCGCCGGCGAAACCGACGAACGCTACCTGGAAGCGGCGAAGCGTGCGATCGAGCTGCTGCCCCGAGGGGAGCTGGCTGTGGCTCCTGGCGCCGGTCATCGCGTGCCGTGGGAGCAGCCAGACTGGTTTGCGGAGCGCCTGCGGGAATTCACGACCGGCAACGGATGAGCGCAGCGGCCGGAAAGAACGTCGAGCAGATGAAGCAGGAAGACATCCTGGTCCGCTGGGCCTCCTGGGGCAAGGGATTCATCAACACCGACCATTGGATCGAGACGCTGGCCGAAGAGCTGAAGAAGAAAAAGTAGGGACAGAAGTCGCTGAGCTCTCGACCGGCAGTGTCGAGATGGAGCGCCGACGTACCACACGTCATTCGCGCCGTTCTCCCCGTCGAGAGTCCTTCTCCCCCCACACGGGGAGAAGGTGCCGAAGGCAGATGAGGGGTGCTCACTCGACCGAGCAGGACCCCT
>JBDSGC010000349.1:0-5446 GCA_039919215.1 Thermoanaerobaculia bacterium
CCTGAGGCGCGGAGACGCCGAAGGATCTGCAACGTCGCCGTCGTGAGTTCGATTTCTCCTCGCTGAGGACCACGGTTCATTAGAAGCGGCGTGGGGGACGGGCGGGAAGCGAAGGATCTGCAATCACGATGATGCTGCATGCGACAGCTGGGTCGATGCAGATCCTTCGCCGTCTGCGCGGCTCAGGATGACGGGTGGGGGTCAGCGCCAGTCTTCTAACCACGCGCTCGCGTGTCATTGCAATCAAAGGCGGCCGAGTGAACGCGGCTGGGGCAAAATCGTGGCGGACGCTTTTCGAACCAACGCCGCCGGCCGCGCCGGGCCCCCGCCTACAACCGCACCTGCTTCACCTCCTCCATCTCTTTGAACGAGCGGAGGAAGCGCAGCGTCTCTGGATCGAGGGTGGTGTCGACGGTGATGACGGCCATGGCTTTTCCGCCCTGTGTGCGTGCGAGGTTGTATTCGGCGATGTTGATTTCGCGATCGCCGAGGAGCGAGCCGACCTTTCCGACGACCCCGGGCACGTCTTTGTTCACCACGTAGATCAGCGTTCCTTCCGGCTTGAACTCCACGCGGAAGTTGTTGACGGAGACGATGCGCTGGTTCTTCTCGCTGAACAGCGTCGCCGAGACGCAGGTTTCGCCTGTCGCGGACGACGCGCGGAAGGTGATGAGGTTGGTGTAGTCGCGGGGCGTGGGATGGGTGGTCGCGCTGATGGCGATCCCACGCTGCTGCGCGATCTGCTCGGCGTTGACGAAGTTGACCGACTCCGACAGATGCGGCGTCAGCATGCCTTTCAAGGATGCCACCGAGAGAATGCGGGTCAGGCGCTCGTCGATCCCCCACAACTCCACCGCTGCGCGCGTGATCGGTCCGTTGATGATCTGTGCGGAGAACAAACCGATCTTTTCCGCGAGGTCGATGAGCGGCGCGGCGTCCGCATCGGAGAGCCCCTCGAAGGGCAGGTTCACCGCCGAGACGAAGATCGACCCGCGCAGCGCTTCGATCACCATCTCGGAGGTCTGGACCGCCACGCGATCCTGAGCCTCGATGGTGTTGGCGCCGATGTGCGGCGACAGGATGATGTTCTTCGCGTGCAGGAAGGGGTGATCCTTCGACGGAGGCTCATCCTCGTAGACGTCGACCGCAGCTCCGGCCAGATGTCCGCTGTTCAAGGCATCGGCCAGCGCCTGCTCCTGGTAGATGCCGCCCCGCGCGCAGTTGACGAGAACGGCGCCCGCTTTCGTTTTTGCCAGCTCCACCGCACCGATCATGCCGCGGGTCTCGTCAGTCAGAGGAGTGTGCACGGTGATGAAGTCGGCGCGGGAGAGGAGATCATCGAGCGAAACCTGTTCGGCACCGACTTTCTCGAACACGCTCGGAGCGATGTAAGGGTCATAGCCGATGACGGTCATCCCGAAGGCGCGGGCCCGGATGGTCACCCGCGTTCCGATCCTGCCCATCCCGATCACGCCGAGAATCTTGCCGTTCAGCTCCACACCCATGAACTTCGATCGTGTCCACTCTCCCCGCTTCACGCTGGCATCCGCCTCAGGGATGTTGCGGCAGAGCGACAGCAGCATGGCCATGGTGTGCTCCGTGGCCGACATGATGTTTGCGGTCGGCGCGTTGATCACCAGGATGCCGCGCTCGGTGCATGCATCGACATCGACGTTGTCCAGACCGACGCCGGCCCGCCCGATGATGCGGAGCCTCTTGCCGGCGTTCACCAGCTCGCGCGTGACTGCTGTTCCGCTCCGGGTGATCAGCGCGTCCGACTCCGCGACGGCGCGCAGCAGGTCCTCGCCCTTCAAACCAGCCCGATAGTCGAGCTCCACATCGTCAGCAGCGCGCAGGATGGCCAGACCGGAATCCGCCAGCGTATCGGTCACCAGAACCCGTTGCTTGCTCATGCTCCGGCTACCTCCTCGAGAACGTCGAGCATCGAGGCTACGGCCTCGATGGGCATGTCGCCCATGTGTCCGATACGGAAGGACGACTGTTTCCAAACGCCGTAGCCGCCGCCGATCGTGAAACCGCGCTTTTTCATCTCGCTCTTGATCTCCTCCACCGGTTTCGTCGGGATCAGTGCGCTCACCGTGGGCGACGCATGCGACGGATCCGAAGCAAGACGAGCGTAACTGGCGGTGCGCTGGATGGTGAGATCACGCATCGCCAGATGGCGGCGGAATCGCGCTTCGAGCGTCTCGGCATGAATGATCTGTTCCAGCTGCGTTGCCAGCGCGTAGAAAAGCGGGAGCGCCGGTGTGGAGGGGACACTTCCGTCGTCTGCATGTTTTTTGTAGCTCAGGAAATCAAGGTAGGTACCGCGGTGGGCGATCTGCTTCGCTCTTGCCAGCGCCCGCGCCGAAACGGCGAACACCGTGATTCCCGGCGGCAGGGCCAGCCCTTTCTGCACGCTGGCCACGCAGAGATCGAGCGCCCATTCGTCGAACAGCAGCGGAATCCCGCCCAGCGATGAGACCGCGTCCACCAGGATCAACGTATCGGGTGCTTCTTCACGAATGACCCGGCTCAATGCCGCTACGTCGTTGGTCAGGCCGGTGGATGTTTCGTTGTGAGTGACGGTGACCACGTCGTACTGATCACCACGCGTTCGAAGCTGCGTCCGCAGGACCTCCGGGTCCACCGCCTTGCCCCAGCCAGCGTCGAGTTGATCCACTTCCAGACCGAGGCTCTGAGCGATCGAAAGCCAGCGCTCGGAGAATGCCCCGCAGGTGGTCACCAGAGCCCGCTTCTGCACGCTGTTGATGAGCGCGGCCTCCAGTAATGCCGTCCCGGTGCAGGTGGCCACGAAGGTGTCCTGGGTTGTGGCGAACAGTGGCTTGAGGTTCCGGATGATGCGCTCGAAGAGATCGCGAAACTCAGCGCTGCGGTGCCCGATCATCGGGCGCGTCATTTCCTGCAGCAGCTCCGGGCGAACCCACGTCGGCCCCGGAATGAAGTACTTGCAATCGGTCATCGGTCTCCATCCATCGCCGTGATCTTAGCGGAGTGTATTGGTTCAATCGGTACCACCTGGCTTGGTCTCGACGCCGTGAGCGTTGTTCTGCCTCCTCAGCGTAGACCCCGCTATGCCTGCGTCGGCACGCCTAGCTCACGTCGCCGTTCCCGGCGCCATCTGGTACCGATTCAACCAATACACTCCACTAGGCGTCCTGCAAGAACGGGAGCACAGCGGTCAGAGAAGGGTTCTCCACAAAGACATCCGCCTGTTCTTTCACAATGCTCCTGACCTGCACGCCTCCGAAACCGATGAACAGGTCGACGGCCGGCTTCGCTTCGAGATCGCTCACCCCGTCCCCGATGAATGCGGCCCGTCCGTGAGTGCGTGCCCGGATGTCGCGCACTACGATCTCTTTGCCACCGCCGCGGGTCAGGAGCGACCGGCGATCGAAATCGGCATACTCACCGTTCTCGGAGAACATCACGGGCACTGCATGCACCTGGCGTTCGGGAATCTTCAGCAGGGCGGCGAGCGGAAGGACCGCCTGCTCGATTCCGGCGGAAACGAGATGGACGATCGCTCCGCTTTCCAACAGCGTGGCGACCGTCTCTGCCGCTCCGTCGACGAGAGATTCACAATAGGTCTGGCCGAGCGACTCCACCTGTTGCTTTGATGGACGGATGCTCTCCAGACGTCGCTGGTAGACCTGTTCCAGAGGGATTTCGCCGTTCATCGCCGACGTCGTCAGCCGCGCCACTTCGGAGTTTCCGCGCCCCAGCACGTCGATTCCCTCGACCTTGACGAGCGTCGAGTCGACATCGAAGAAGAGGAGGCGATAGCGGAGGCGGATCACGACTGATCTCCGTTGCGCACGATCGTCAGCAGATCCGAAAAGCGCCCGAGGTAGTGATCGGCCCTGGCCGAACGGAGGGCGGCGGGCGTGCCGGAACCGGTAGAGACCACGGCCACGTCCATGCCGCTGTTTCGCGCCGCCTCCACATCGATCGGCATGTCCCCTACGAACAGTGCTTCGCTCGCGGTGCGGCCGGTCATTTCCAGCGCATGGCGCACATGGCGCGGATCGGGTTTTCGCGCTCCGGCCAGATCGGGGCCGACGATTCCCTGGAAGTATCGGGACAGTTGCAGATACTCGAGGATCTTTCGCGAGAAGCCGGTGGGCTTGTTGGTGCAGACGGCCATGGAGACATTCAGACCATGCAGCGTTCGAATGGTCTCCTCAACCTCCCCCAGCACCATCGACTCCGAGCAGCAGATCGCGTCATAGCGCGACTCAAAGGATGCCACCACGCTGGCCGGCACATCCGGCTGGTCAAAGGCTCGCTGGAGCAAGCGGTCCAGCCCGTCCCCGATGAACTCGCGGATGCGCGCTTCCGGCAAGGCGCCGAGACCATGCTCCCGACGCGCGTAGTTCACCGACTCCGCAAGGGCTGCGTAGGAGTCGACCAGCGTACCGTCGAGATCGAAGACGATCGCTCCGTATCGCAGAGTGGTGGGCTGGGTCATGGACGGGTCATGTTGGATCGCGCTCAAGTCAGGACGCCTGGACCCAGATTCTATCGAGAATCGAACGCGCCTCGGCACCACTCACGCGACGCGACGCGTCGAGCTCGATCCGAGGCCAGCCGGTGAAGCGGTGAAAACCTTCGACGAGAACAAGGTCAGCATCCAGCTCTCGCAGAAGATCCGCCGGAAGGTCAAAGTGAAAGCGCGTCGTCCCTTCCTTTGCAAATCGAATTGCTTCGGTCTCTCCCGCCAGAATCACCGGACCGGCGCCCGCCGTCCGACACCGCGCGGTGTCTCCCCGGTCGCCAGGATCCAACGGATGATGCGTGTGTTTGATCGCGGCCACCCGTCGCCCTTCGCTGACGAACGCGGCAATGAGCTGACAAAGGAGCGTGGTTTTACCAGATCCTGACGGCCCGACGACGGCAGCGACCTCCATCGAGAGGACAATAGCACCCCACATGAAACGTGCTCTTTTCCTCCTTCTTCTGCTCGCCGCGCCACTCCGCGCGGAGCCCGGAAAACTCGTCATCGGACTCACGCCACTGGGAGACTCACCATCGGGAGTGGTCTGCCGTCTGTCCTGGACCTTCACCATTCCTTCGGACGTCCCCTCCGGCGTTCCACTGGTCATCCAGGGCTCGATCTCGCAGGCGGGCACCGTCCTGAAGCGCTATCGCTATTCGGTGGATCTGGAGCATCCGGGTGGCATGACCTCCATCCAGACCTTCCCGCCGGGCGAGATCGAGATCGAGGCGCGACTGGTGATCCCGCTCGAAGAGAACGCGCCGGTCATCGAGGCGAAAGCGAGCGCGAAGTTCCCGATCGCGCTCACCGGGAAGACCTACCTCGCCAACGAAAGCGAAGGCTCGGAGGCGATTCTCGCCGAGGGGGTTGCGGCGGAGAGCAGCGGCTCGGTCAAAATCCTTCCGCCGCCCCGCGACGTCGCGCCGA
>JBDSGC010000350.1:0-6540 GCA_039919215.1 Thermoanaerobaculia bacterium
GCCGTCCGGGCGCTCCTTCTCAGGAACCAGCGCGACCTTTGCTCATTCGACCCCGAACGTTCGCTATCACTATCGGGTGCGGGCCCATGCGGCGATCGGTTCCTGCGACACCTTCTCATCGGCGTCCCAGCCAACTTCCGTGCTGATCAATGCCGTGGCACCGGAGCCGGCCACGCACTTTCTCGCGGTCGTCGGCTCCCTTCCCGGGAACCTGGGATCGTTCTTCAAGACGTCTCTGCAGATGTACAACCCGAGGAGCACGTCCTGCTCCGGCAAGATCGTGTATCACCCTGCGGGAGAGCCGGGTTCCGGGAGCGATCCAACGTTGGCGTACTCGATCCCTCCGTTCCGGACGCTGGTCTATGGCGATCTGCTTCCGGCGATGGGTGTCCCCAGTGGGCTGGGCAGCGCGGATGTGATTCCGGACGCGACCTCCGCGCTTCCCGTGGCGTTGATTCGTGTATTCAGCGACGGAGGAGCCGCCGGCACGACGGGGTTCAGCGAAGAAATCATCGGCCTGGATACCGCTCTGCAACAGGGAGAGACAGGCGTGCTGATCGCACCGGTCGACGTGCAGAAGTTCCGTTTGAACATCGGGTTCCGCGCGCTCGCCCAGGGCGCCAACATCAAGATCACGGTCCGAAACCGGGATGGCGTGGTGATGAAGACTACATTGCGAACCTATCCGTCAACGTTCTTCACGCAAGTGTCATCTGAAGCGCTATTCGATGGTTACGCTCTCGGCGGCGGCGAAACAGTTTCATTGGAGATCGTCAGCGGGAGCGCGATCATCTACGGTTCGACGACCGACAACACGACAAACGACCCCACTCTCGAATACGCGCGCCGCATCAACTGATTGCCGGCTGTCTCTTGATGACGATCGCTGACGATCGCGGTTCAAATCCGGTTAACGGCTCCACTTCAACCATGCAGTTCAATGGTTTGGTTTCCCAGAGCAGGGCTACACTCCGGCTCAGCGCTGAAGGCGCACGATGATCAGGCAACGCCGGTCGCCGCGGTGCGTGCATTCGGACTGGTTGATGCTGACGGTTTCTGCGAAGTGGTTGGCGATTCCGTGGGAGATGCCCACGGCCACAAAACACAGCTTCCGCTGCGACCGGTAATCGATCGACACCTCGTCCGGTCCGGTGCGCTCCACTCGCAGCTCTGGCGGGGCAGCGTCGGGATTGCGCTGGCGGACGACGCGATGGATGGCGGGCTCGGTGTTGGTGATGACGTCGAGGGTGCGCCAGGTGGGGTTGAGCAGCGGCGCGTAAACGCGAAGCAGGGTGGGGGCGACGAAGGTCCCGAACTGTTCCAGCAATTCCGGCACCGCGATGCCGGTGGCCTGGCTGGCCACCGGCACCATGGCGAAGAGGTAAGCATCAGGATAGGTGGCGCCGACCGAAAGCAACTCCTCTCCCAGGGGAACGTCTGCGGCCCTGATCAGCTGTGTCCAGGCATCGCGTCCAAATCGACTCACCACGAATCGCTGGAACTGGTTCATGATGATTCCGTCCATTGGTGAGCAAACTATACGGTGACTCTGCCGATCGGACAACGCCCTGACACACCCACGGTCCGCCACCAGCACCGCTCGTGAGCGTCGAGTCGTGCTCGGCTTTTTCATCGTTCATCGCGCGTCGACTCGATTTGCAGCGGACGGCAGCCGCCTCGTCCGGATCTGCGAGTGTTGCCGGCTGCACTACCGTTCCGTCATCACCACGTAGCAGTCGCGGATCAGCCTGATCTTGCTCTGGTCCACCGGAACTGGAAGTGTTTTGTGTTCCTTCGGGGCGAGGACGGAGTAGAACAGTTCAAAGTCCGCGTCGGCTTTCGTGCGAACGCGCTCCGGTTCGGATCTCGGTCCGTTCGCGATCTGGTGGCGGATGTCGCGCGGGTCGGCGTTGGCGATGTGGAAACTGAGGTCTCCCTTCACTGGGAAGATGATGGAATCCAGCTCTTCTCCGGTGTCCAGTGAGCGAGAGAGGATTTTCACCGTCTTCCTGGCGGTGAAGGTGATCACGGCGTCCGACACGAGGTCACACTCGCACGCCGGCAAGTCCCTCGGGGGCTGGAAAATGACGTGGGTCCTCTCTTTTTTCGCGCCCAGCGAACTGGAGACGTGGCCGCCCGGGATGAAGACCTGGCCGGCAACTTCCATCGGCACTTTCTTCGGATTCTCCTTCATGCCTACCGCCTTGGAGGGCACCTTGCTCTTGGCCTTCCAGATGTCCCGCATGTCGGCGAGCAGGTCGACGTCGCCGTCAGGCAGCGGCTTCACATCGGTGTGCTGATAGGTCAGCGTCCGCGGCTTCGACTTTCCGTCGATCTCGAAGATCAACCGCTCCCGCATGGGATACCAGACGCGGAGCGTTCCCTCCTCGTCATCGCACGCGCGGCCGGCCGTCTCGGGCACGGCGTCGGTCATGATGACCGGCCAGTGGACGGGGATGTATCCGACCACTCGCGCGTCCTCATGAGAGCACGCCCTTCGGCTCGACCCGGGAAAGATGGCGTGGAACGGACCCTTCTGCTCATAGGGCGTTTTTTCGTCCTTCGGCCTGCCGGGACCGAGGGCAACTACTCCGGAGAACTGCACACGCACTGTACTCATCGCTCCTCCTTGTTTTGCGCCTTGCCGAGAGGACCTGGCGCGCCTGCGATCTGAAACGCTCCCCATGCCGAGGGATCACGAAAGCCAGCCGTCCCGTTTCTCATGAGCCGTTGCGCCTCGCGCACCGCTCCGGCGCGAGTCCCGCCACGCGCGAGCGCCTCGTGAAACCTGCGGGCGAACTCCGCTGCGGCGTCGTCGCTGATCGCCCACAACGTATAGACGACCGTGGGAACGTCCTGTCGGAGCAGGGCCGTGGCGATGCTCATGGCCGGACGCGACTGGTGGCCGGTGCTGCAAGCGGAAAGGACAATCAGGCGCGCCCGCTGGAAGCTCGAGGGCAGCAGCTGATGTACGTAGATCAGATCCCGATCGAGGACTAGCGCCGAGAGCAATGGCTGCTGCGGGTTCACCAGCGCGTGCCCGGCAAAATGGATGATCGATGCACCCGGGGATTTCGCCAGGAACTGTTCGCGACTGGCATCGTTGAGCACTTCGCTCTCGGCGTACTGATGCGCGGAGGCCAGGACCTCGGAGGCAGCCAGCGGCAGTGGGGGCAATCCCCTTCCCGGCCTCGGCGCCGACACGAACAGTGCTGGTCCGCCCTCACGGCGCTGCCGATCGTGGGTCGTCGCGTCCACGTACGCGCGCAGGCTCGTGGTCACCGCGGTGGCATTCCGTTCTACCAGAGGACGCCCATGCCACTGCAGAAGCGAGAAGGGGATCGCGCCGAATGCCGAGGGGGGAACGAAGATCAGCGTGGCGTCGGGGGGGATGCGGTCCAGCCAGGGAGCGAACAGCGTCTTCGACACCGAATCCAGTTCCCCTGATGGCGGAGCGGCGGAGGGATTGGCGACCCGCTGCACCTTGTCGATCCATTCGCTCGCGTGGAGCGGTTTGCGGACGAACACCAGGTCCTCTCGCGAAACCACCCAGGTGACCAGTTCGTCGCGAAGCAGGTAGTAGACGACAAGGTGCTGGTCCGGCCCGAGCAACTTCTGCGCTTGCGCTCGCGGATCTCCAGTCGTCCCTGGAGCCCCGACGCGATACGAATCGTGAAGTCCGCTAGTCGCGGCGAAGGTCGAAGAAATCTGGAGCGCGTTGGCGCGCTCTGCGATGGCCAGCGCGTCTTCGATCCGTTTCTCGCCGAGAAGGAGACGGATGGTGCGATCGAAGACCGTCTCCGCCTCAGCAGTGAACCCGGCACCGATCAACAGACCGTCGACGCGTGGCTGCCGCAGTTCCAGCTGGGAGATTGCCTCGAGGTAGTCCCGCTCCGCAGCGGCGCGATCACCGCTTCGCTCCCAGGCCATCCCTCGCTCGAACAGGAGTTGCGGCAGCCAGACCGATTCGGAAGAGGATCGATAGGTCTGGATTCCTGCGTCCAGCTCCTGAATGGTCGCGGCGGGGACGCCGTAGCGTCGCGAGCCGACCTCGGCGATCTGCGCGAAGGCGGTGAGACGCTCGCGTTCCCCCGGTCCCAGTTGCGGCAACAGTTGCCGCACCTGCTGGAAGGCGTTGCTGGCGCCCGCGGGTTCATTCTGCCGCGCGCGCAACAGGCCGGTCAGGGTCAGTTCCGACGCGCGCCCCTCCAGCTGTGACGGACTCCTTCGCAACTCGTCGAGCACCAGCGAAGCCGCGGTGAGCGCATCGCGCCGGAGAAAAAGGAGCGCCGACCCTTCGAAGATCTGCCGTCGCCGATCGTCGGTGGGGACCTGCGACCACTGCAGTGCTGTGATTTGATGGTGGAGCGACAGATCGCTCTCTCCCGCACTGGCCAACGCGTTGGCCAGCAACATGTGGGTCCAGCCGGCGCCCTCAGGATCGCGCAGCCGTCCGAACTCGCGCAAGGCGTCGTCGAACGCTTTCACCGCCTCGTAGATCCGCCCTGCGTTGAGCAGCGACTGCCCCTCCATTCGGTTGGTTGACGCCATCAGCCAGGGATAGCGATCGCGCTTCCGCAGCTCGTCCTGAAGTGAGCGGATCTCTTCGAGACAATGCGGATCCCCGCCGGTGCACAGGCAGCGGATTCGCTGCGATCGCGCCACCAGCTGGAACGGATTGGCCGCAGAGCGCAGCTGCCTCTCAGCCAGGCCGAAGGAGCGTGCCGCTTCGGCCTGATGACCATCGCTCCACTGAGATTGCGCAATCCGGTACGCCTGCAAGCCGCCGGGAGATGCCGTCTCTTGCGACAAGGCGGCCGTCGTGTCGGCGGCCATGCGGTCGCCAGAGTGCCGGGTGATGCCTGCCGCCATTGCCTCGAGGATGGGGAGATGCGAGCGATCGCCGTTGGAGGCGATGAGCTCACGCTCGAACGATCGTTGTGCATCCTGCAGCGACGACGACGCGAAAGTTGCCTGAGCTCCTGGCGTTCCTTGCGCGGGTGAGGCGGGGAGGGACTGCTGGAGATGGTGGAGGCGGACTTCCGCTTCGCGTCGCCAGTCGGGAGAGCGTTCCACGGAGAGGTACTCATGCCATGCGCGCTCGGCCGATCGAACCAGGCCGAGACGTTCGGTGGCCAGCGCGCGATTCCAACCTGCCTCGGGCGAGTGACCGAGGCGCCAGGAACGTTCCGCTGCCTCAATGGCGATCAGCAGCAGAAACGGATCCCCGCCGCGGGCCCAGGCCGCCACTTCCGCGGCGGCGAGATCGATGAGAAGCGCCGCGTCCGTGCCCTGCCGCGCACCCACAATGGAGGAGGCCAGTCCGGTGCGATTCTTCAACGCCCGCTCGAGGCTCTGTGCTGCGTCGGCGTCCTGGCCGGCGAACAGGAGGGCCACGCCGCTCAGCCGATCACCTTCGGCCGAGCGAAGTCGCGCGCCCTCTTTCCTTGCGTCGCCGACAGCCGCCAGCAGACGCAACTCGGCACTGTCGAGGGTGGCGTCGGCGCTGCGCAGAGGCGCGCTCGGCCGGAATGGGCGATAGGGCGAGGTCTGCGCGAGGCGCCCCTCGATCTTCCGATGATCGAGAGAGCCGGCGGCCTGGGCCAGCCTCGTTGCCGGACCGGGCGCGAGCAGCGCCATCACCCGGTCACGTCCGGCAAACAGCATCAGCGCCATTCCCAGAATGACGAGGAAGGCGATCAGCCATCGACCGGGCCGGCACGTCCGGCGGCGCTGGTTGCCCAAGGCTCTGCCAAGATCACGTTCCAAGACGTTCTGCCGTGCCGGCTCCCCCCCCCGATTATTCACGAGATTTCGTCGCATCAGCAGGACTCTTCAGCAATCGCGGGCTGGCAATCCGATTTTTCACCGATCTCCGAATCGCGTCGAACTGGCCGTCCAAGCTGTTGGACGCGGCTCGGGTTCTGACGCGGAGGGGGATTCGTCAGCGTGCGACTGGCGAGCAGTGAGGGGGATCGGACCGAGCGCGGGTCGAATCACTGCGGAGGAATCAGTGGAGAGAACTGGAGCCACCATGTCCCACAGCGAGAGTCGTTCAGCGCGCGGCCGCGAGCTCGCACCGGAACTGTCAGCCGACGATATCCGGGCAAGGGTCTCCGCGAGTGCGTTGGACGTACTTCACCAGGGCGTGATTCTGCTGAGCCCGTCCCGCCGCGTGGTTCTGGTCAACCGGTCGGCGGAGTCTCTTCTGAACCAATCGGATGGGCTGAGGCTGGAGAAACAACGCCTTCGTTTCACCGATCCGGCGGCCAACGAACGCTTTGACCGGTATGTGTGCGAAGCCTTGAATGGGACGCAGTCCAGCCCCCGCGGCGACTGGGTCCTCGCAGTGAAGCGCCCCTCGGGTGCCGCCCCGTATCAGGTGGTCGTCTCCGCCCTTCCCGGACTTTCGTCGGAAGAAACGAAAGGCGGCTTCGCGGTGTTCATCGACGACCCCGCGGCGGTGATGCGACCGGGCGCTGGAGTCCTGCGAATCCTCTTTCATCTCACCGGAGCGGAGGAGCGACTGGCCATTGGATT
>JBDSGC010000351.1:0-7067 GCA_039919215.1 Thermoanaerobaculia bacterium
TGCACATGCCTTCTCACATTTTTGTCCGTCTGGGGATGTGGCCGGAAACCATCGAGTCCAATCTCGCATCCGCCCGCAGGGCAGGCGAGCACGCAGCGAGCCTGCATCCGGGAGCGATCTCCTTCGATGCCCTGCACGCGGACGACTATCTGGTCTACGCCTGGCTCCAGCGCGGTGAAGACGACAAGGTGCGGCAGGTCGTTGAGGAGGTCTCCCGCGTCAGAAAGGTGAACGTGGAGAATTTCGCGGCCTATTACGCGCTGGCGGCCATTCCTGCGCGCTTCGCGCTGGAGCGCCGGAGCTGGAGCGACGCGGCGGCCCTCACCGTGATGGCGGGACTTCCCTGGGAACGCTATGGCTACGCCGAAGCGCTGACGCATTTCGCTCGGGCTGTCGGAGCGGCGCGGGCAGGGGATCCGGCTTCCGCGAGAGGCGCTGAGGGAGCAATCTTCGCGTACTGCTTCGCTGCGTTGAGGGCCAGCGGCGCCAGAGCGGGATAATCGAAACTGTGGATGAGGTAGTGGGCGATCCCTGGATGATTCGGGTGCTTGTCCAGAAGGCCGTTGAAGATCTCCGCCGCCTTCTTCTGCCAGACGTAGGTCTTGTCCTTCGGCAGCGACATGCCGTGATTGATCAGCATGAGACCGTAGAAGATCGATGCCTCGTCATCTTTGGGAAATCGAGAGCGGAGACTTTCCATGGCCTCTTCGTAACCGCGCGGGTCAGGCCCTCGATAGAACGTAGCGATGGCATCGATGTAGCCCTTTTCGCGTTCCGTCTTCGCTCCCACCTCGGTCGCTTTCGCTGCTGCCGCCGTTCCACGCGCCAGCTCCTCCGCCGAATACGGGGACGGCCACACCGGGTGATAGTTGCTCATGGCAACGCCCCACCAGGCCATGCCGCAGCGAGGATCGACCGACGCCACCTGCCGGAACGCTTTCTCCGACTCCTCGTACCAGAACGAATGGAGCAGAGCGACCGCCCGGGTGAACGTGGCCTGCGCCTTCGGGCTGCAGGAGACCGGAAAGGAAACGATCCCCAGCCGCTCGGCCGGCTGGCCCCCGTGGTGATGGTGCTCTTCCATCTGACCGGCCACGGGCAATGCGATCAGGGCACAAAGGACAACCGAGGAAAGGTGTCTCATGTCAGTCCCTCCAGGCGGTGAGCGGGTTCCAGGGGGCTCGGGCCCTCCCCGTTCTGCGCAGGGCATGATATCCACGAACCCATGTCCCCGATGCGCATTTGCCGTCCGCCACACCTGATGATCAAACGATCGACGGGGCGCTGGCGATAGACTGATCCGCGTTGACCGTGGTGACGCAATGCCTCGCGTCGCGTGGAGAACACGCGTGGAGAAACAGATGACCAGAATGAAGTGGACCATCCGGCTCGGAATCCTTGCAACCCTGGCCACCCTCTCGCTTTCTGCGGCAATGGGCGCACCACCGGCGGCGAGGGCAGGCGACACGATCCGGATGAGCGGCATTCACGCGAACGAGCCGTTCTGCCAGACGATGGTCCGGCAGCTGGACTTGCTGGGCAAATTCGATCCGTTCGACGCGGCGAAGCGCGAGAAGTTTTTCGCGGATCACAAGAAACTGAATGCAGATCTGGTGAAGACTGCGCCAGCCAGCCTCGCCGGCGACATCGTGCTCCAGACCAGGAACGCGAATGCCATGATGGACGCGCAGCTCAAGCGCGACTCGGCGCGCGTCAAGGCAGCAGCGGCCGTCCTCCGTTCCCCGGCGAATGTCGCGGCGTCCAAACGCCTGGCTGCCTATTGCGGCGCCACCATGTCCCAGTGACCCGGCCGACACGGCCGGGGGCGCTGGTTGCCCAAGGCTCAGCCAAAATCACGCTCCAGGATGTTCTGCCGAGCAGGCTCCGAGGCCGGCACGGCCGACCCAGGAGCAAGACGCCTTCGATCTGGAAGGAATCTCTTTTGCGTGCCGATTCGATTCGCGATCGACGCTTACGGCCTGACGGTTTTCTTCGCCAGAGCAATCGCTGCCGCGGTCCGCTCGACGTCCGTTTTCGATTCTCCGGTGGAGACCATCACGACGATGGCCAGTGAATCGCGGAGAGTGACGGCGACACAGCTGTTCAGCAACGGATCCTTGAAGAGCCCGCAGGCGGTCTTCCCGGACGAACCCAGGTCGGGCGCGTCCTTCCACTGCGGATTCGCGCCGCCTGGAAACAACGATGTGGCGATCTCGGTGAGGTAGTTGCTCGCGGTGACACCGCGACCGTTGTACAGCTCTACGATCCCCGAGCTGCCCACGGTGAACGTGCACCGGGCGGGCTCGTCAGAGCTGCTTTCCCGGAAGTGGGCCTTGCCGGTGTCCATCCCGGTGGCCGCGGCAACCTCTTGCCGGGTAACCGGACAGGTCGGCCATGGTTCTGTCGTGGCGACCGCCGCCGGGCCCGTCCCGCTTTGCCCGGGGGACTGGTTGGGAGATTGCGCCGATGCCTGCATCGATGACTGCGCCGGTGTCTCGGCCGTTCGGCCGCACGACAAGGCCGTCACTCCGATGATTGCGATCCATTGCCATCCCTTCATTGATCCTCCGCGCTTCCAGGGTTGATGCCGACAGACATGATACGCACGCACGGAGCTGCCGATCCTGGCGATCTCTTCTAGGGCGGAGCACGCCGACGCGGATCTCCGCGGAGACTCTCTGTCGAGGGATCTGCACTCAGTCGATGGATCTGAACCAAGCCCACATCATGAGAAGATCCGGCCTGCCCGCCTCATCCCGAATGCAGTGAAGAACCAGTGGAGTCTTACGCCCAAAAGGAGCTGCCGCTCATGAAGCAACGCCCGTTTCGTCTCTTTGGAATCGCACTCGTCGGAGTCCTGGTCGCCACCTCGTCTCCCCTGGCCGCGCAGAGTCGCGGCGTGCAGCCTCCGCCGCCGAAGGTGCCGCTGACTGTCGGACTGATGGCCGTCGGCGCCGTTCACGAACCGGACAAGGGCGACTACGAATCCATCCTGAAGGTCGACTCCCTTTCCGCCGAATCCGTCGCTTATACGTTGTCCGCGAATGTCGACGACCGTCGCGTCAACGTGCGGCGGAAGGTCACCAGGCAGGACATGGCGCACGCGCACGACTGGCGTCCGCGTTACAACGAGGGCGATCCGGACACCTATCCCGGCACGACGGGAGGAACCCTGTCGGCGGATGTGCTGAATGAACTGAAGACGAAAGGGCAGGCCTCCCTCAAAGCGTCGATCGCCAGCGATCCACTCGGCGGCATGCTGGAAGGTCTGCTGGGCGGCAACGCCGGAGCCCTGGGAAAACTCCCCGGCAACGCCGGCGGATCGAAGGTCGAGGGAACGATCCGTCGCGTGGAACCGCAGTCCGTGCCAGTCTCCATGCTCGTCAACGACAGCCGAGTCGACCTCCCGGCGGTGCATGCGCGCGGGAAACTCGGAGGAGAGCCCTTCGACGCCTACATCCTCGACGATCCGGCCATGCCACTGGTGCTGCGCTGGAGCCTCGGCGACACCGGCAAACGGATCGTCAAGATCTCCTATCCCACTGGCAATGCGCCCAGCCACATCGAAGAGAACCTCAGCAAGACCGGGCGCGCCGAGGTGTACGGGATCTACTTCGACTTCGCCAGGGCCACCATCCGGCCGGAGTCCGAGCCTGTGCTCAAGGAGATCGCGGACGTGATGAAAAAGAACCCGGCGTGGAAGCTGAGCGTGGAAGGGCACACCGACAACATCGGCGGCCCGACGGCAAATCAGGATCTCTCCACCCGACGCGCTGCTGCGGTCCGAAAAGCCCTGGTCGATCGATACCACGTAGCCTCCGGGCGCCTCACCCCGGCAGGCTTCGGCGCCTCACGACCCAAAGAAACCAACGACACCCTCGAGGGTCGCGCGCGCAATCGACGCGTGGAGCTGGCGCGGCAGCCGGGGGCGTAAGTCTGAAGTTCTCACCTGGGAAAAGGGAGCGACGATGAACGAGCAACGTGCGGCCTCCGGCCATGCCCCGTCTGGCCTCATGAGATTCGGTGCGAAGTTCGGTCTGCTCGCATTGCTGCTTTCAATCGCCGCGTGCCGCGAGCGCAGTGCTCCGACGGCCGCCGATGGCAGTGCCCCGCCACCAGGAAAGAGCGCCGCTCTCTCCGATCAGGAGCTGGCCTACGGCCGGGCACCTGTTCCCGACCCCGGGATCACCTATCGCTCCGACGTCATCGTCGTCGGTGGCGGCGCGGCCATGGTCCGATCGGTGAGTGGCGACTCGCTGACCTGGTCCATCGACGCCCGGGCACCCCATCTGGACGAGCTGAAGCCAGGCAAGGTGATGTTCCTCACCGGCAGGGCGGTGGGGCGGGTGCTGAATCTCGAACGGCGCGGCGACGTGGTCGCGGTAACCCTCGGGCCGGTCGACCTGACCGACATCATCTCGGACGGCACCATCAGCATCCACGCACCGATCGACGTCTCGGCGATCACGTTCCAGACCTATCCCGACGTGCCCGGCGCGTTTGAGCTCACCCCCACCGGAGTGACCAGCGCATCGAATGGTGCCCCGTCGTCGCGGTATCAACTCGCTTCGGAGCGTCGCGGCGTCCGCTCCGGCCGCGCTCCGTACACTCTGGTCACCCTGCCTCCTGCGGAGGAAGGTTCGGGCACTCTGGCGGAAAAAGGTCCGCTGCCTCCCCCAACCAAGGGATCGAGCGTGGAGGTCACCGTCGGTGACTACGCTGTAGAACTGAGCCGCTCCTCCACGGGCACCGGGAGCGATCTCAGCGCAAAACTCAGCTACAACAAAAAGGGGGTGGTGGTCGGGGTGGAGTTTGAGACCAGGCTCGAATCGCCCACCGTCGACATGAATCTCGGGTTCAGCGGTGGTGTTCTCGAGAAAAAAGAGCTCCGCATCAATGGCCTGAAGGAAATCTCGCTCGGACTGGTCAGCGGGTCGGAGACCGGCCTCTCCGGCAACTTCAAGAGCCGGCTCGAAATCCCAGCCGAGATGACCATTCCTTTGCCGGCCGGCCCCGTCCCCATGGTCGGCAGCATCCGGTTCAAGTTCATCGTGACCACGGCGTTCTCCGCGAAGAACACCACCCTGCGGGCTACCGGCAAACTGAAACTGGACGGGCCCATTGGCTTCGTCGGCACCACGATCCTCCTTCCCACGGTGACGCAGTCTCAATCGCCCGTAGAAACCCTCAGCGGGGTCTCCGTCGGCGTGAATGGCGTCGTGGTCGCCGCGCAGATCAAGCAGGTCATCGGCCTCGGCGTGCCCGCAGCGCTGGCCGGACCGTTCGGCGCGTTCACCGTCAGCTATGGCCTGACCAACGGATCGTCCATCGGAATCGTGCAATGCCGGCAGACTTCCATCGATGTGGTGGTGGCCGGGGGGGCCGGCTTCACGCTCGCACCAGGCGAGAGCAAGTTCCTCGAAGCGCTGAAACTGAAGCTGCCATGGGCACCGAAGATCGATTCGGAGATCGCCTCCGCATCGAAGACCGTCGTGCATCGCGTGGACTACGAGCCTAAAGTCCCTGTCTGCCGCCCGTGACCGGAAATCAGCGCCTGGAAATCAGCGCCTCCCCCGGTGAGGTCGCGCCGTTCCGTGTGCATTAGTCTACGCGGCTGAGGAGAGTCATCCATGTCATCCATGTCATCCATGTCATCCATGATCAAGCACTGCCGCGTCCTGAGTGTCCTCTGTCTTTTCCTCGTGGTGGGGATCGTCCGCGCCGACGGCCTCACCATCACCGCGATCAAGGCGGGTCGCCTCGTCGATCCCGACAGCGGAACGTCAGCCACAAATCAGGTGATCCTGATCGAAGGGGAGAAGATCAAAGCGGTGGGAGCGAATCTGGCCATCCCCCCCGGTGCGAAGGTGATCGACCTGTCGAAGCTCACTGTCCTCCCGGGACTGGTCGACGCACACACACACACCGCGATCACCTACAAGGAGCAGCCGGAGAACAACTACTACTACCTGACCTACGTGATGGAGTCGTCGCCGCTGCGGGCGATCCAGGCGGCCTCCAACGCCATGCAGCTGCTCAATTCTGGCTTCACGGTGATCCGTGACGTCGGCAACAACGCGCTTTACGCCGACTGCGCGCTGCGCCAGGCCATCGAGCAGGGATGGCTGCCTGGACCGACGGTGATCCCCTCCGGCCCCATGATCGGTTCCACCGGCGGACAGCTCTGGCCGACGCCGGAGATGTACAAGCAGCACAACATCGAGTTCCCGGAGTACATCGACGCGAACAGTCACGACGAGATCGTTCGGGCGGTGCGGGAGAACATGCTGTTCGGCGCGCGCACCATCAAGCTGTGCATCGACTGCAAGCCGTGGGGCTACTCGGTGGAAGACATCAAGCTGGCCATTTCCGAGGCAGCGAAGGGCGGTTGCAAGGTGGAGGGTCACGTGCAGACCGCGGACGGTGCGCAGCGGGCCATCGACGCCGGGATCTACATCATCGCGCACGGCAACGCGTTGACGCCGGAGCACCACAAGCAGATGGCGGAGAAAGGGATCTTTCTGGCAGGCACCGACACGCCGCTGACGAAGTACCGCGGAACCGAGGCGGGATTCAAGATCGTCGTGGAGAAGCTGCACGACGCGTGGGAAAAGAAGGTGCCCCTGACCTTCTCCACCGATTTCGATTACTGGAACGACCGCATGAAAGATGAGAAGACTGGCGAGTGGCTGTCGCGCGGCGACATGTCCATCCAGTTTCTCGACACCTGGAACGCAGCGCACATCCCCGCCGCCGACACCCTGCGGGCCATGACCATCAACGGTTACAAGGCCGCGGACATCATCAAGGAGCGCGGCCCCATCAAGCCTGGCTTTTACGCCGATCTGATCGCCGTTGCCGGCGATCCGCTGACCGACATCGACACCCTGCGCAGCGTGCAGTTCGTGATGAAGAACGGAATGGTCTTCAAGCGCGACGGCGTCATGACACCGGAGAAGTTCTTCCATCCCGGCCCGGTGCGGATGCCCAACGGACGGTGGACGAGGTAAGGCGTTTCCGCTGCGCGCTATTCAGGGGCCGGCGGATAGAGCCTGTCGAATTCGGGA